>NZ_JJML01000052.1 GCF_000775285.1 Neosynechococcus sphagnicola sy1
TTCTATTGATCACCCATGATGCGATGTTAGCACGTCAGACAAAGCGGGTGATTAAGATGCAGGATGGAGTGATTGTAGAGGCAGAAAAATGTTTGCAAACCTGATCGTAAATCCCGATATCAATGACCAATCCTTAAGCCTCAGAGAGAAACTTGCAGACAAGACAAAGATGATATAGCATTTCTCCCTCGGATGCGGTAGATTCTGACTCATGAAATCTTAAGCTGGAGTCTAGAAGGGTTTTGTGATTTTCATCCCTGGCTCCTGAGTTATCAGCAAGGAGTCATAAGGGTTTATCTGAAAGAGCCTTGAATCAAGGGATTTGGTGATGTTGCCATGCAGTATGGGTGCGTAACGGCGTACTGAAGTCAGGAGGGAGATTATGGTTGAGCAATGGCTTTTTTCAGAACGGAGTATCCTGAGTTGGATGAGTCATCGCAGCATCCTCAGCATCGGAAGTACTGCAAGCATTTTGAGTATTGGAAGTGCCGGGAGCATTTTGAGTTTCGGCAGCACCGGAAGTATATTGAGCGTCTTGAGTGCCGGGAGCATTTTATCTGTTTTAAGTGCTGGAAGTGTTTTGAGCGTGCTGCAATTTAATGCCGGATGGTTACAGGGTACAAAATTATAGTTGTTGCTGACAGACTGATCCTCCTCAGAAGCTCTGGCCGCTAGTTGATCGCCATGTGCTAGAACATCCAGAAACTTAATAGTAATTAGTCGGGATAGCCTCAGTCAGACCAATATATGTCTATTTGAGCGGGTGAATTGTTTGAGTTGTATGAAAATCTATTGAAGATTTACTTATAATGGCCGATCGAAATATGGGATGATTAAATGAATATTTATTGTCAACAAGTGGTTGCATTTCAACAGAAGTGTCACCTCTAGATTAACGAATTAACTAATATGAGCATGAAGCTCATGTTTTGTCCTAAAAAAGATAGAATGAACGTGTTGGTCACCTATACGTTGATATTCGCTTCTTCGTGAACCCCACCCCTTCATTCTGCGGTTCCAGTATTCACTGACCGCTATCTTTATGCATAAACTGATCCAAGCCGTTTTAAACAGCGACGAGAAAAAGGCTCTACATCAGCTAATTGACACATTGAGCATCTCAGGCAAGCGCTACTTTTTGCGGAACGAAATTCAACAGACGTTTGCTGAGTGCTGTCACCACTTATCTCAGTTCGGTTACGCGTATCACAGCTCTTCTCTGAGCCAGCTGATGCACTATACCCATGAAATAATTTTGGATGAGAACAGCGTTTGGTTGGTAGTGCGTCCCTGGATTGCCAGCCAGCAGGTGTGGCGGCTTACCTTAGACTTGGCCACTGGCTCAGAGATGACACTTCAGTCGCTCCTTGATGTCCTCGATCGCCAGGTTAATTGCTACCAGCCTCACATCCTCAACATTGACTTCCAGCCTTTCTATCAAAAGTCTCCGGTCATTGATGACCCAAGAAACATAGGTCAGGGTCTGGCGTTTCTCAATCGCTACCTGTGCAATAAGCTGCTGACCGAATTCGACTATTGGTTAAAGGCATTGTTTAATGCCCTGCATGTGCTCGAATACGACGGCATGCAGCTATTGATCAACGATCGCATTCAGTCTGGTGTTGAGCTATCACAACAGGTTAAACTGGGACTCAAGTTTTTAGGGGAGTATGCCCCCGATTGCCCCTATAAAAGCCTTCACCTTGATCTCCAAGCTCTTGGATTTGAACCGGGTTGGGGCAATACCGCTTCTCGCACTCGCGAAACCCTGGAACTGCTGAATCGCCTGATCGAAGATCCCGAACCTGCAATTTTGGAAGCCTTTGTGGCGCGCGTCCCTGCGGTTTTTCGAGTGGTGTTGATTTCCATAAATGGTTGGGTAAGCCAAGAAAGCGTCTTGGGACGACCAGAGATCCGAAGTCAAGTTGACTATGTGCTGGAGCAAGCGCGGAGTCTAGAAAACCAACTCCAAGCCAACATCGAGCAGTCGGGTCTGGAATTGCTGGGGATTCATCCCCAGGTGATCATTCTCACCCGCTTGATTCCTACTTGTACGGAAACGCAATGCGCTCTTCCCTGGAAAAAGGTGGAGGGCACGGATAACACCTGGATTCTGCGGGTACCTTTCCAGGAATTCAACCCAGCCGTGACGCAGAACTGGATTTCTAAGTTTGAGACTTGGCCTTATCTCGAAAGCTTTGCGGTGGATGCAGAACGGGAACTGCTGGCAAAATTTGGAGGGAAACCCAATCTCATCATTGGTAACTATAGCGAGGGCAATCTGGTCGCATCTCTGCTGGCACGTCGTCTCAACGCCATCCAGTGCAACATTGCCCATTCCCTGGAAAAGCCGAAATACTTATTCAGCAATCTTTACTGGCAAGACCTAGAGAGCCAGTATCACTTTTCAGCCGAGTTTACCGCCGATCTGATCAGCATGAATGCTGCTGATTTCATCCTCACTTCCTCCTATCAGGAAATTGTGGGTACGCCGGAGAGCCTGGGTCAGTATGAATCCTACAAGTGCTTCACGATGCCCAATCTATACCATGTGATTGACGGCATTGACCTATTTAGCCCCAAGTTTAACCGCGTGCCACCCGGTGTGAATGAGCAAATATTCTTCCCTTACCATCAGATTAAAAATCAGGATGCTGCAAAAAATGCTGGCATTCAAGCACTGGTCTTTGAGCAGCAAAAACCGCACATTTTTGGTCATCTAGACCAGCCCAAAAAACGCCCAATGCTTGCGGTTTCATCGATGAGTGCCATTAAGAATGTAACCGGATTGGTGGAGTGCTTTGGTCGCAGCCTGGAATTGCAGACCCACTGTAACCTGATTCTGCTCACGAATGCATTGGATGTGGTAACTACTTCCAATTCCGAAGAAGGCAGGGAGATTTCCAAACTGCACGCCCTGATTGATCAGTATCGTCTGCATGGCCACATTCGTTGGTTGGACGTACGTCTGTCTACCCACGATCTCGGTGAAGCCTACCGAGCGATCGCCGATCGCCAAGGAATTTTTATTCACTTTGCCAAGTTTGAAGCCTTTGGACGCACGATTCTGGAAGCGATGATCTCCGGGTTGCCCACCTTTACAACTCAATTTGGCGGTTCCTTAGAAATTATCCAGGACGGCACCAACGGCTTTCATATTAACCCCACCGACTTAGACGGTAGCGCTGAGAAAATCCTCCAGTTTTTTCATCAATGCGATACCCATCCTGAATACTGGTACGAGATATCCAATCGCGCTATTCAACGGATTCAAGAGCAATACAACTGGCCAGTCCACACCCGACAGCTCTTACTGCTGACCAAGATTTATAGCTTTTGGAACTACATTTATTCTGACAATCGTCACGGGCTGCAATGCTACTTAGAAGCCCTTTTCTATCTCCTCTACAAACCCAGAGCCGAGCTGATTTTAGCAGAACATCTGAAACGGTAAGGGGAGCGGGGGAGATCATTTTTCTTTGCCCTCTACCGCTCGACATCTCTACGGTTTTGCCGCTCCCTCATCCCCCCTCCAACCTCAATGAACACGCCAAGCTCTCGTGATTTGATTTACACAGACTGGACGCTGATCGAATCCCAATTTGATCCTCAGCAGTTGCGTTCTAGAGAAACCGTATTTACGATCGGCAACGGTTATTTAGGGACGCGGGGCAGTTTTGAGGAGGGCTACCCCCATGCCTTGCCAGCCACCTTAGTGCATGGGGTGTATGACGATGTGCCCGTGGTCTATACCGAGCTGGCAAATTGTCCCGACTGGTTGTCATTGGTTGTGATTGTCAACGGCGAGCGGTTTCGCCTCGATCGAGGTGAAATGATCCACTATAAACGGCAGCTCGACTTGCGTCACGGGATGCTGAGTCGATCGGTGCGCTGGCGGAGTCCCACTGGAAATACCTTAGATTTAAAGTGGGAGCGCTTTGCTAGCTTGGCAGATCCCCAGGTGTTGGGATTGCGCTGCGAGATTACCCCCGTCGATTTTAATGGTGAGATCGAGGTGCAGTCCAGCCTCAATGGCTATCCTGAAAATCAAGGCTTTGACCACTGGGAGCGGCTCGATCAGGGCAAGACAAAGCTAGGGATAGATCTGGGGATAGAGCCAGGGATTTGGCTTCAGGTTCGCACCCGCAGTTCCCGGATCGAACTTGCCATGGCGGCCAAAATGACGGTAGATGGCACCGATGCCGATTTTCAGGTGACGAATACACCGGGCTATCCCACCTTGATGATCTGCTTTAGCGGCACAGCAGGTCAAACCGTCAGCCTAGAAAAGATGGTGACGGTGTTCACCTCCCAGGAGACGGAGTTGCCAGTGCAGGCCGCACAAGTCAAATTGGCTGAACTGCCATCCTATAGCGTACTGCGCAATGCTCATCAGCAGGCGTGGAACGAGGTTTGGCAGCATAGTGATATTGAGATTGAGGGCAATAGCAAAGCTCAGTTGGCTGTTCGCTATAACCTGTTTCAACTCTTCATCAGTGCATCCCTACACAATAGTCAGGTCAGCGTTCCCGCTAAAACGCTGTCGGGATTTGGCTATCGAGGGCATATCTTTTGGGATACTGAAATTTTTATCCTGCCCTTTTTCACCTTGACGCAACCCGCGATCGCCCGCAACCTGCTGACCTACCGCTATCACACCCTGAATGGGGCTCGACGCAAAGCCGCACATAGTGGGTACCAAGGAGCAATGTTTGCCTGGGAAAGTGCGGCCACTGGAGATGAGGTAACGCCGCGATGGGCGATGCCCAACGATCCCTATGCAGAAGATGTGCGCATCTGGTGCCGCGATCGCGAAATTCATATTAGCGCCGACATTGCCTATGCTGTCTGGCAATACTGGCAGGCCAGCGGCGACGATATCTGGCTGCGAGACTTCGGAGCCGAAATCATCCTGGACACAGCCCTTTTCTGGATGAGTCGATTGGAGTGGAATGCCAAGCAGCAACGGTATGAACTGTGCGGTGTCATCGGAGCCGATGAATACCACGAGCAGGTGAATAACAATGTATTCACCAATCGCATGGTGCAGTGGCATTTAGAAAAGGCAGTTGTCGTCCATGAGTGGATGCGGCTCAAGTTTCCCGATCGTGCAACTGAACTAGCACAACGATTGCAACTCACCTCAGAGCAATTGCAGCACTGGCAAGCGATGATCGCCCAGATTTACATCCTTTACGATGCCAAAACCGGACTGATCGAACAATTCGAGGGGTTTTTCCAACTCAAGGATATCGACTTAAGCGCCTATGAACCGCGAGATCGATCCATTCAAGCGGTTCTCGGAATTGATGAAACAAATCAGCGGCAGGTACTCAAGCAACCCGACGTGCTGATGCTCCTCTACCTGATGCGAGGTACGCCAGCAGCCTTTCCCTATTGCCCTGACGTGCTGCGAAGGAACTGGAACTACTACGCTCCTCGCACAGACATCACCTACGGATCGTCCCTGGGGCCAGCCATTCACGCGATCCTCGCCGCCGATCTCGGGGCAGCCGATCCCGAAGAGCAGTTTATGCAGGCAGCCCTGGTTGATCTCGAAGATACGCGCGGTAATACAGCCGACGGCATTCATGCGGCTTCGGCAGGGGGGATCTGGCAAGCTGTGGTTTTCGGCTTCGGCGGCATTCAACTCAAGGACAGCGGCCCCGTTGCGACTCCCCATCTCCCTCCCAGTTGGACTCGCCTCAAATTTAAACTCAACTGGCGCGGCACCTGGTACAGTTTCGATCTATCACCCCCACTGGCTCAAGCCCCTGATGCTCAAGTTCCTGACATCCAAGGCTTGATCTTCGACCTCGATCGGGGTTTTGACGGACACTGCCGAATTTCACTATCGAGCCTGGCAGCGACTGGCTGACGAAGCCGGACTGCCCTTCGATCGGCAGGCAAACGAAGCGCTGCGGGGAGTGTCTCGTCGAGAATCGCTGCGGCTGATCGTGGGCGATCGCCCGTATTCAGAAGCCGCGCTCGAGGAGATGATGGATCGCAAAAACCGCTACTATGTGGAATCTATCCAAGGCATCACACCCGAGGATGTCCTGCCAGGGGTCATTGAGTTATTAGACGAACTCCGGCAAGCGGGAATTAAAATCGCGATCGCCTCTGCCAGCAAGAATGCGCGAAGCGTGATCGAGAAATTAGGGATTGCTAATCGCGTGGATGCGATCGCAGATGGCTACAGCGTCGAGCACCCCAAACCTGCCCCTGATCTCTTTCTGTACGCTGCGACTCAGTTAGGACTCGACTCTGTCCACTGTATTGTGGTTGAAGATGCTGCTGTTGGAATTGAAGCTGCTATTACTGCCGGCATGGGGACAATTGGACTCGGGGTAGCCGATCGGATTGGAAATGCTGATATTGTTTTATCCAATCTCAATGGGGTTCACCTGACGGATCTACAAACCAAATGGTCGTGTACCAGACCTTTTGTTCTGATGACTCAAGATCATCAGCTGTCGCGCATCCAAACTGCAAGAAACCAGTCTTGAACGGTAGTGAACTGCTAAGGGAGAATAAAAGCTATAAGGCATTGCTGCATAAGCATTTAAGGCATTTTAGCCGTAACAGTCTGAAACCTCAGTCAATCAAGGTTTTCAGTTGATCCTCCTCCTTTTAGAGACCAGTGCCGGATGCTCCCCTGGCGATCAACATCAGAACCCGATTTTTCCAGATACTCTACAGTGAGAGATAGCCACAATTCAAGGCTGTTTCTCACTTCTGGGGTGCGATCGCTACATGTTGTTGTCTGCAAGCTCGGAATTTGTTGCCCTGTGTCGGCTACAAGTTGTACTGCTGAGTCAGGCACTCGGAGCCTCCCAAAGTATTGTCTACCTGACGGAAGATCTGAATCTAGGAGCAGATGCCAAGCTCGTGCCCGTGGTCGCCTATCCAGAAGTTTCCGTGCAGCGGGAGGATATCCAAACCTGGGTCTCTCTGCCATCAGAAGCGGATCAGGGGATCAGTTCATGTCTGCTTGCCGCCCCAGCATTACCGCTGCCGCTTACGGATCAGATGCCTCCTGGCCGGCCAAATCGCTCTCTGGTGACGCAACAACAATTGATGCTGCCCTTAATGCACGAAAGTGTGATGTTGGGGTTGTTAGTCACCGCCCGCGAAGATCGGGTTTGGACAACCTGGGAACAGACCCAAATCGAAAAAACTTGCCCACACCCTGGCAATCGCTTGCGTTTTAGATCAGCGATACCTCTGGTTACTCCAAGATCAGCAGCAGCAGCAGTGCCTAGAACAGCAGCAGCACGATATTCTCGACAACCTGCTGCATCAACTCCGGAGTCCGCTCACAGCCCTCCGAACCTTTGGGAAACTGCTGCTCAAGCGCCTCTTACCCAGCGATCGCAATCGAGAAATTGCCACCAGTATTGTCCGCGAAAGCGATCGGTTACAAGATCTATTGAGACAGGTTGAGCAACTGTTCCAGATTCGCCCCACCCATACATCCCTCCTCCCCCCTGCTACCCCTGGGCAGAAGGCACTAACCGCTGGTCAACCTATAGCTGTGCAGCCCCCGCAGCTGTTGCTCCCCGCCAGTTTACTGCCTGCCGCTCCCCTGGCACCCTGTTCAGTCCTTGCCATCCTCAACCCCTTGATTCCCTCAGCCCAGGCGATCGCCCAGGAACGGGGGTTAATCTTAGAGGTCGATCTCCCTGACCCCTTGCCGCCAGTCCACGCTAATCTCAAGACAATTCAGGAAGCCATCTCCAACGTGATTGAAAACGCCCTTAAGTACACCCCCGCTGGGGGACAGATCTGGATTCACGCCTACCAAGATCATCCTGCGGTGCCCCATGACGATACCGTTACCATTGCCATCAGTGATACGGGTCCTGGCATTTCCCCTGGGGATCAGACTCATATTTTTGAGCGGCATTATCGTGGCAGTCAGGCAGAGAGTGATATTCCCGGTAGTGGTCTGGGACTGGCGATCGCCCACGATCTGGTACAGCAGATGCAGGGTGGCATTCAGGTGATTAGCCCCGCTCAACTCCCCCTCAATAGCCAACCCGCCTTCAACCCCAACTATCCAGGAACCACCTTCCTGATTTGGCTACCTGTTAGTCATTCAGTTATCATACCTAGGTAGTTCCCACATTAGGCATTCCTAGTACAGTCAGAGTATAGGCAGTGTCCTCAGTCGTCACAGCCTCTCTGGAGCGCGGTTTGTCCTAGGCAATCACGGGTTTGGTAAATTTCCTAGCCGTAGATTATTGTTGATCCATGCCACCATAAGCTGTGAACCATAGAGACATCGATCTGATATCTGAGGACGACGGGGAATCAAGATGAGCCAGATGCACCCGACCCAAGTGGATCAGCTGAAGAGCATCGGAGCCGATCTGCGTCAAAAGCGCCAGGAACGCTCCATTTCTCTTGAAGAAGTGGCTATTAAGACCTATATTCCCCTCCAACGGTTAAAGGCCCTAGAAGATGGCCAAATCGACCGCCTACCAGAACCGGTATTTGTCCAAGGCTTTATTCGTCGCTACGGGGATGCCATTGGCCTTGATGGCGGGGCGATCGCTAAATCCTTTTCCACCGTTCTAGAACCCGAACCTCCTATAAAGACTGCATCCAGAAGATCTGTAAGCTCTATAACCACAGCCACCTCTCCCCAAGGGCAGTTCAAGTTCAAGTCTCTTTATCCTCTCGTCGGCACGGTTGTCACCGTTGGGGTTGCTATAGGCCTTGGCTACTGGTTCACACAGGATTTCCTACCCCACCTCAGCCTCCAGCCGCAAGCACTTCCAGTCCCTGACCCCAGCCCTTCCCTGGCTCCGGTAGTTGTCAGCCCTACCCCCCGAAGCATCGCCGCTGACTGCTACAGTTCAGGTAACCATTAGCCTTACTGGTGAGTCCTGGTTGAAAGTGATTGTTGATGGCAAGTCAGAATTTGAAGGGATTCTCAACAAAGGCACTCAAAGAACCTGGCAGGCTCAGAAAGAACTGATCCTGAGGGCTGGCAATGCGGGTGCGGTGATGACCTCTGTCAATCAAGGGGTGGAACAACCCTTTGGCAGCCTCGGTGAAGTTAAAGAAATTACCCTATCTAAAAATCAAGTGCAGATCGCCCCAACTAATTAAGTGAAGGAACTCAAAGTACCTTGGCTCGCAGTAAAGCTGTGGGCAGACATAGGAGTTTACGAACGTTGGGAACGTAGGCACGGCAACGAAAAACATCATACTGGTTGCGTTCAATTGCATCCAGGATTTTGCTATAGAGCATCAGTGCTGCCCACACTGGCCAGCGGGCATCTTCACTGAGGACATTAATCCCCTTTTCCGCTTGGGCATAAAACTTACGTGCCCGTTGAATCTGGAAACACATCAATTCCCGCCAGCGGTTATCGACCACCCCATTCATTAAGTCCTGTTCCGTGTAGTTAAACCGCGCTAGTTCTTCTTGAGGTAGATAAATACGCCCCCGGCGGGCGTCTTCTCCGACATCTCGCAAAATATTGGTCAGCTGGTTGGCAATGCCTAGGGCTACAGCTTCTTCGGTAGGAGTGGTCTGGGACTGACCGCAATCCCAAGGAGTTGTAGAGCGAGGTGGTTGGACTCCCATGACCACGGTAGACATTAACCCCACGGTTCCCGCCACTCGATAACAGTAGAGGTTGAGATCTTCAAAGGTTTCATAGCGACTGCGGTAGAGATCCATCCGCTGTCCGGCAATCATATCCCGAAAGGGTTGAATATCTAAGGGAAATTGCTTAATGGTATCCACCAACGCCACATCTAAGTCATCAGCAGGGTTTCCAGCAAACGCTGACTCCAACTGAGCTTCCCATTCATCCAGGGTTTTGGCCGTGGTGAGGCGTGCTGCGGGGCCATCCACTAGTTCATCGGTGCGACGACACCAGGCATAGATGGCCCAAATTGCTCGACGCTTTGCCTCTGGCATCAATAGCGTCCCTAAGTAGAAGGTCTTTGCGTACTTCGCCGTAATTTGCCGACAAAGTTCGTAGGCGTGCTCTAGAGATGCCAGAGTGGTCATGCGAGGAAATTCAGACAGTTGCAGCATTCGTTGCAGGCTGAGAAAGAGGCGAATTCAACGCTTGGGTCACCGCAGATGGGGCAGGATTAGCCAATGTAATTGCCTGTGCTGTCAGCTTACCAGAAAGTACCGCCCCCTCCATACTGCCCAGGTAGGGTTGCATGGTATAGCTACCTGAGAGGAAAAAATTTGTGATCGGGGTCGTCTGCTGCGGACGATGTTGTTGACGACCGGGCGTGGCTTTATAGACCGATCGCGGAGTTTTGACTACCTTTGCCTTCAGCACCTGTGCGGGGTGTGGAATCTGGTCTGGAAACAGACGCGTCAGTTCCTGGAGGGTGGCGGCAATAATTGCCTCCTCCGATTGACCAATCCAGTCTTGGGCTGGAGCCAGAACCAACTCCAGCATCGACCGATCAGGATCGGCGTACTCCCGACAGGTATTACTCATGTCAGCATAGACACTGAGCAACGCCGAACGGGAAAACAGCAGTTGATCCACGTCCGTGAGCTTGCGATCAAACCAGATTTGAACATTGATCACAGGGACTCCCTCCAGCCCTGCCAGTTGTTGGAAGTAGGCCAGGGATTTCCAGGGTTCAGGCATCATCAGCTTCAGCGCATCCACTGACATCGCTGAGACGTAGGCATCGGCAACAATCTCTGTGTCCGGGGCATCCTTCAGACCTCGGATCAAGAAGTGGTTCACAGTACCATCGGCATTTAGCACTATCTGCTTAAGGGGGGCGTTGATGCGTACCTCCCCTCCCAGAGCCGTCACATAGTCAACAATGGGCTGGCACAAACGTTCCGGCGGCGCACCATCTAAGAAGGCAATTTTAGAGCCGTACCGTTCCCGGAGAAAACGATTCAGCGCCGTCAGGGGAATCGTAGCTGAAACTTCATCGGGATTAATAAAGGTCAGCGCTTTCGAGGCCGCAATAAAAATATCGGTGTTGACTTGCTCATCAATCCCCTGGTGCCGGAGCCACTCTAGGAGACTATACCGATCCATGTCTTCTACATATTGCTGTCCCCGGACAATGGCTGGGAGCAGTCCGATCGCAAATCGGATCTTTTGGCTCCAGGTCAGCATGTCGTTGTTGCGAAGAATCGACAGAATGACATTAAACGGTGCTGGAATGTCAGGGACATCAAAGCGAGAGAGGGTTCCAGGCTTTTCAGGCTGGTTAAAAATCAGGGTGTGCGCTTTCCACTGCAATCGCTCTTCAATGCCCAGTTCCTGAAGGAGTTGTAGCATGTTGGGATAGGCACCAAAAAAAGCGTGTAACCCAGTCTCAATCCAGTCGCCATCTTCGTCCTTCCAGGCCGCTACCAGGCCGCCCAAAACCGAGTCGCGTTCTAAGATAAGGGGGGTATGACCCGCATCCACTAGATACTTTGCACAGGATAACCCTGCTAATCCGCCGCCCGCGATCGCTACCCGCATGTGAGTTGACTACTCTTTAATATTTCTTTAATGTTCTTTGCCGATTATACGTTGCATTTCGTTACAAGAAAACCGCTTTCTCCCAAGAATCCTAAGAATTTCAAAGATTTTCAGGGCTTGTAGGTTCAGGATTCCAGCCGCTGGCTGAGAATTGCACCTAAGAGGGTTGCTTGTATTCTGTTCTTTGGCCTTAAATAAGGGACAAAGCCTAGTCGTTTCTAACGTCCTCTCTCCTGACCTCCCCACCATGCTGAGTCGTGTTGCCGATGCCATCTATTGGCTGAATCGCTACATTGAAAGGGCTGAAAACGTTGCTCGCTTTGTCGATGTCAACCTGACCCTTATGCTGGATATGCCTACAGGTCAACTGGAGCAGTGGGAACCCCTGGTGATGACTACCGGAGATTTGCCCTTATTTCAATCCCGGTACGGTCAGGCCAGTCCCGAAGCCGTGATCCAGTTCCTGACCTTTGATGAGAGTTATCCAAATTCAATTTTGTCCTGTCTACGCTCGGCTCGGGAAAATGCCCGATCCATTCGAGAAATTATTTCTTCGGAAATGTGGGAGCAGGTCAATTCATTTTACTTAATGTTGCAAGAGGCAGCGAAGAGTCAACCCCTGACATCGCCCAATGCTTTTTTTGCTGAGGTAAAACTGGCGAGCCATCTATTTGCCGGGGTGATGCACGCAACCATGACCCACAACGAGGGTTGGCACTTCGGACAGATTGGGCGCTATCTAGAGCGCGCTGACAAAACGACCCGGATGCTTGATGTCAAGTACTTTATCCTCCTCCCGGCGGTGAGCTTTGTGGGCTCCGCCCTGGATGAACTCCAGTGGATTGCCCTGCTTAAGTCCGCCAGTGCCTACGAAATGTATCGCAAACGGGGTGCCCATCGGATTGTTCCCCAAGGGGTGGCTGAGTTTTTGATTCTTGATCGGGAATTCCCCCGGTCGATCCAATATTGTCTATTGCAGGCAGAGCGATCGCTGCAAACCATTACAGGTACACTGCCTGGCACCTGGCGAGATCCAGTAGAGCGGGTACTGGGACGGCTGCGATCGGAACTGGACTATCTCACCATTGAAGAAATTATGCAGAGAGGATTACACGAATTTCTGGATGATCTGCAAAAGCGAATGAATGACATCGACAGCAAAATCTTTGAGACCTTCTTTGCCCTGTCACCCATCAGCGCCTCAGCGCCTCTTGATACTCAAACTATTGCCCAGACTCAATCCTTAATGGTTTAGATAAAGAGTTTGCCACAACCCAAATAAATCAATCACTAGATGCTCCAAGTACTTCTGAAAGCTGGCTCTCATTAACACCTGGAAGTTTACATGAAAATTCTTGGGATTGTACTTTCAATAAATCAAGACTCAGCAGGATTACGACAACGCATCCTGCCAATTTTTTATTCTCTTAAGCATAGAGAATACAATATAGAGATCAAAGAACTTAAATCTATAAGTAAAAAAGAACACATAGATCAAATTGCAAGTGAATACCAATTGGTGATTTTTATAAAGATATTTGACGATCTGGCATACTGTGCAGCTAGGGCGATTAAAGATCGAGGAATTAAGATTGTTCTAGATCTTTTTGATAACTACTTACCCTACTCACGTAGAGCATGGGAATTTGGCTTAAAAAGAATGTATATAAGGATGGCAAATATTGCTGATATAGTAACATGTTCCACTAATTTTCTCGCATCAGCTCTTGAAAATGAGGGCATAAAAAATATTAAAATGATTCCAGATCCAATTCAACCATCTCTACGAACAACTACTGCCAAAGTAGACAACAAAGATTCATCAAATATAAGTTGGCTGGAAAAATGGAATACCAGCGATAACACACTCCGTTTTGCTTGGTTTGGGTTGAGCGGAAACCCATACTATCGAGCTGGAATTGTTGACCTTGCAGAAATTGCTGATACATTTCTATCTTGTTTGACAAAGCTAGAGAAATCGAAAACGATTGAGCTTGTTATCTGCTGTGAAAGCAATCCATCACTTTCCTACGTCTTCGAACGCTTTAGAAGTACAGCAATTAGAATAAAGTGGTTAGCTTGGAGTCAAGAGATAGAAGACTCACTACTGGCTAATAGCCACTGCATACTACTGCCAACTAATCGAAGTGGATTTGCCTCATCCAAAACACATAATCGAGCCAGTAAATCGCTATTGAGTGGTTGTTTAGTCTATTGTTCAGAGATGCCTGGATATGATGACATCTCAGAATTTTGTTTCAATAGTATTTCAGGGTTAATAGATTACATAACTGCGAATACGGCCCAAGAAGTTGAAAATTATTTAACTCGGGCAATTGATTTTGTGCTCAATAAGTATACACTTGAAAACAGCGTAAATAGTTTTGACGCAATATTTTGTGAACTAATCAACGAAAAGAATAGGAGCGAATTCAACAAGAATAATACAATAAAAAATTATAATCACATTGTTTTGACTGGGCCTACAGGTGGTGGACTATGTCATAAGTTCGCTCAACAAATGAAATGGTTGTCATGCTCGGTAGAATCTATGAGAGTACCCTTAAACTTTGATTTCCAATTACGTGAAATTCGTGAAGACGGCAGTTTGTGCCTATCGATAGGAGAGCGGGAGCGCAAGCAAGTACGCACGTTTTTGCAAGAGGCACGCGAAATGTTGCAAAGTTCAACTCTAATAAAAAGTTCGGAAATATTCTTAGGACAACTAAAGATAGTATCAATTGCGCCTGACTTAGAAACTGTGGATGCATTACCAATGAAAAACTCTATAACTCCCCTAGAAATTCAAAAATTATCATACCTAAAGCAATTGTCAATCTATGACGAATCCTATGCTGAGATTTATAATGCCGTCCTATTTGAGCTGTTTGCAAAAATGCTTCGACCTCTAGATAATTATAATTTTGTTATTGAAGTAGGATTTCCCCTTGAATCTTGTAATCTTCCAATATTGTCCTATGCATAATTTCTTCCCTACGGGCAGCTTCAAGGTTTGCTCTGAGTCTTAAAAAATATCTAGTCCCATCAGAGAAACACAATATATGGATAATATAGATTTAAATCAAGACCAGAAAACGCTAAGTACTAGCTTTGAAAATCAGGAGGAATTGACCAGAGAGATTCAAAGAGGCGACCAACTTTTAGCCGATTCAAAACTTGCTGAAGCGGCTGCAATATATATGCAAACACTTCAACTTTACCCAACTTCGGCAATACTACACTATAAGCTGGGCGATCTGAATCTAAGACAAAATCAGTGGGTGCAAGCAAGTCAATATTTTCACCAAGCAATTGAGTTGCAACCTGATTTATACTGGGCTCATTACGGCTTGGGGCAAATTCTGATAGAACAGGGGCAGCTTCATAGAGCAGCTGAGGCATTCCGTCAGGCAATCGAACTCAAGCCAGACTTTGTGTTTGCTCATTACAATCTTGCTCAATGTCTCACAAAGTTAGATTTTTTGGATCAAGCATTTGAATCATTGCAACAAGTCATTGAACTTGATGCTACATTTCATTGGGGCTATTTTAGCTTAGGAAAACTCCATGAAAAATGCGAACAACATGAGGAGGCAATCGCAGCTTATAGAAAAGTTATAGAATTGGAGCCTCATCATTCTGGCTCAAATCAAAGACTAGCATTGCTTCTGGATGGTATGTCAAGCAATCAAAGCCAATCTCAAGTTGATAAACCAAAAGATGATAAGCCAAGTGAGGAGATAGAGCCTCCTATCGAAGTCCAGACCGAACTAGATTCCGGTAACGAAAAACTTTTGTCATTTATAAGACAGATTGAAAAAGGAGATCAGTTTGTTGCAGACTCAAAGCTATTCGAAGCGGCAGAAGAATATTTAATAGCCATACAAATTGATCCCACATCACCTGTAGCGCACTATAAGTACGGTGATGTAGGAATGAGACAGAATCACTGGGAAGTAGCAAACCAGCATTTTCATCAAGCAATTGAGCTTCAGGCAGATTTCCATTGGGGACACTATGGATTGGGCCAGTTGCTTAAAGAACAAGGCCAGTTCAGTGAGGCAATAAAAGCTTTACAAAGAGCGATTGAAATAAAGCCTGATTTTATATTTGCTCATTACAACCTCGGTCGGTGTCTCATTGAATTAGAGCATTGGGATGAAGCTTCTGAATTATTTAGAAATATTATTAAACTTGATCCAGATTTTGAATGGGGTTATCTAGGATTTCAAGAAGTCACCACAAAGCAGCTAGAGGCTCAGAAAAAACAAATCAACGAAGATGCAGCTTTTGCGTTTATTCCTCCCAATTTTAGTGAAGATTCTCCAATATCACAAAATACAGAGGTATTAAGTGCCATCAGTGATGTTATTCAGAATACCGTAACAGGATACCTCTCATTTATAAATGACGAAAATAAGATCTTTGAAAAGGTAGATTTGCTCATTGATGATATCTCAATTGGATTAATATCAACTATTGAAATCAAACGAAATACTAGTACTGAAATAGTAAAAATAGAATCTAGACGATGGGGATTTCAAGCTCCAATAATTGGCATTTTACAATCTCTTGCGAACCGGAATTCACATACAAATCTAAGATTCAAGTCGGAATCATTGAGTAGCTACATTGCACCTGATTCTTATCACATTAAAGCAGCAAATTCCTCTGGGTACTTAAGAATCTCAACAAAGCGATTCGAAGAAGTGATTGGTGTTAGACTTATAAATGCAGAACTAATGCCAGACAATATTCTGGTGTTAAAAATATCTAGCAAAGATAATAAACCTAAGAATATTAGTTTTTATGCTGTAGAAGCAGAAAGTCTTGATAATTTCAACTCAATTGAATTGCTGACGACTATTACTCTTGGTGCTGGTATTTCAACGCTAAATATTCATTGTGATGGGAGAAAAAATCATCTCCTTGTCGTGATCAAGAATCAGATTGGTCAGATTATTGAATCTGATTTTTGGCCAGACATCTCAATCTTTTCAGAGAGATTAAAGCCAAATCTTGATTTTTACTCAAAAATAGCTTCAACAGATCGACTTCGCTCCGCGTCTAGATTACTTTCAGAATTTTCCTGGCACTCCTACGGGAAAAATAGTCTACTAAGCGATCAGCCAAATCAAAACAAAATACAATTTGGAGTGATCATCATTGATTCCCATGCTCGATATCAAGCTTGTATTGAGCAATCACTTCTGGGACTGCAAACCTTAATGACCCATGTCTACTCTGTCTATAGGGTATTGATCACGATTCAACCTAATGAAAGTGAAATTGTGATCATTCAGTTGGGTAGGTTAGATCCGATGACTGGGGTATTTATTTTTGACAAGCAGATCTCGATTGCAGAGATGACATTGGATCTAGCAACTAATACAACTTATTCCTTAATTACGCAGGATTTTATTGGAATTTTTGGAGGTGAACTAATCGCAAATCTTGGCGATGAAACTGATACAGAGAGAGTGGTTACATGGAATTCTATTGTCAAAGATTCCTCACGAAATGAATACTATACCCTCAAAAGACCGAGTATATATTTATCGGGCATAGATGATGATAACCCCCTGCGACTAGAATCTTTGATCATTACCAGTTCAGCGCTGTTAAAGATCTGGAAGTCTGATGTAACGGTTCGAGAACATACACATTTTCTGAATCGTCTTGCATCTACAGCTATCAACTTTGGTTGTGAACATCGACACCTTAACTCGTTTTACGAGGCTTGTATTTATCCGAGATTTAATATCTCAAATGTACATAATCAATCGATAAAATTAGATGACGAGTGGTATCATATTCCACTCTCACTTCAGATCAAAAGAAAAAGCCTTATTAGCAATTCTGAATCTTGTTCAATAATTATTAATTTTAGAAATAAGGCTCATTTGACTATCGATTCGATTAAATCTTTTCTGGCGCAAGATCGAGATAGATCGATAGAATTCGTTTTAATTAACAATCGATCAAATGTAAATGAAATTCATTTTATAAATGAAGAAGTTGATAAAATGAAATCGCAACATCATTTATGTCAATTCCAGATCATTGACTATGAATCAGAATTTAATCATAGTGCTCAATGCAATCTTGGGGCTAAATTAGCAAACAACGATTTGCTTGTTTTTGCAAATAATGATATCTTCCTGATGACCTATGGTCTGCTAGATGCAGTTCTGCGGCTTTGTCAGCTCCCCAGAGTTGCGACGGTGGGGACAAAACTACTACGACCTCAGCAAGGTAAGAACCAGAAGCCAAAATTCATGTCTGGAGGTATCTTTTATAATCCTAATATTTTATCTGTTTTTGGTAAATCTAACTTATGTGAACCTAATCTACCGGCATCACTTAAGCAGCAGACGATCCTAACCTGTGGTAACACCTTTGGACTTGTCGCCATCCAAAAATATATCTACGAAGAAATTGGAGGACTGGACGAAATCAATTTTCCTACGGATTACAATGACGTAGATTTCTCCATTCGAGCTTTGCAGAAAGGATTTTCTCACTTGACTGTTAATCAGCATTATGCTTTACACTTATCACGTGCATCAAGAGGAGATTCAAACGACTTAGAAATTGCCCGAAAGCTAATTAAATACGAAGACTCTGTTGGACTTTTTCACCGAGCTACTAATTTCATATTTTTAGATTGATTATGACTTAATGATATCAACTATGAGTTCAATATCTATTTGTAGTAATACTGTTTTAGATACACTCGCCATCGTACAAAAAGTATACATAGCGTATGATTTTTTGTGCTTTTAAATAAAGATGATGTAAAATATTTTGATAAAAAATTTACCAAATCAAGTTCACAGTTCATTACATATCAATTGCAAGAGGGTCGCACACTTATAGCATTTGATAAAGATATTGATGCATATTCTCTAGAATGTTTCTTGAAGTCTATGACCAAGGTTATCAATCTATCTATTTTTGTCAAATCAACTTGTGCAGCATTTGTAAATAGAGAGATTTCTCAAATTATTTGTAAGTTATCCTTGAAGATTGATATATGTTTCTTTGTTGATCAATTAAGTGGCTTCATTCCTTTTCAGGAATTTATCTTCACCCAACTTGACTTTATTGAATTTATTTCAAGTACAAAAGATAGGTTAAAGACCTTATCTGATCAACTTGGCATTCAGTCAAGTTGCAATAATTTATCTCATAGTGATAATTCAATTGTGATTGGTAAATCTGCTAGATCCCTGGCTTTTGTTCTTCATTTAGTTCAAGACTATGAAATTCAAATTCCTTTAATTCAATCAGTTTCTAGTGCTTTATTTCCTAAAAGTGTGATGCTAATCTTAACGTCTGACTTTATAAAAAAACCTCAGTTTACATGGATTTCTTCGGTTTTCGAGTCCTTACCTGTGATAATTACTACCGTTAATTCTATAATAGAAGCTTATTCAAACATTGCTGCTTTTGCTGATATACTAGTTACTTCTTCAGAATCTTCTGCGAAAGGACATGAATTTTGCCATGAGCTATGTAGAATTCTACCATCCAATATTTTAAAAATTACGATTCAACACGGTTTTGAGAATGTTGGTCTTCAACATTCTCGAGAACATAGTCAGAATTATGGTGAGTACAATGTTAAGTTTGCCTCCGATGTTGTTTTAACATGGACTCATCCTGATCAACTAGAGAATCTTCATCTTAATTCATACCGAAAATGTTTTCCTGTTGGTATCTGTAAAAATAGTGCTCTTCAGGCAAGTCTAGTAAGGCAATCCTTGCTTAATTGTAATATAGAGCATTTTCCATCTTTAGATAGTAGCCTGCGTTTACTTATTGCTGAGAATCTTCACTCAGTTCGTCTTAATGATGAAGATATGCGTACGCAGTTTTTAGATTTCATTAATGTAGTTGGTAATCATCAGGATTTTGATGTTGTTATTCGTTCTCATCCTGGCGGACGCTGGCTCGAGAAAAATTCTGATTGTCTTATTTTTAAACCAAAGTTTTACTCCGGAAATCTACGGATAGATGAACTGAGACGGTTTTCAGTTGCAGTTTCTCCACCTTCTTCTTTTGTCATGGATGTTATATTGTCTGGAACACCAGTTTTTTTGTGGCAATCTACAACATCTAATCGTATTGTTGATATGACATTTTATAAAGGTCTCCAAACCTTTTCTTCATATGATGAATTTAGTCATTTAGTATCTTCCTCAATTTCTCAGACCGTGATTCCACAGTTTTTGTTTCTAGCTCATAAGACTTTCAAATTTGATGGAACTACTAATGTTTCTAAAGTTTTGTATGAGTCTATTTTTTGTTAATTTTTATTGGGACTTGATAGTTATTTTTTGTTCCCTTACTTTGGTCTTGATTTTACTTTAGTTTTCATCTGTGTTGAAGATCCCACAAACCTATGAATTTTTTGTTTTTGCACATTGGCCTTGGAAAGACTGGTACCTCAGCGATTCAGAGTTTTTTGGCAATTAATCGATCAAAGTTGCTTGAAGATTCTATATATTATCCATTTTCAGAGAAGGATGTTGCTGCAGTTGACTATAAACCAACTGGTGGGAATGGCCTTGAACTTGCTCAGATGCTGATGAATTCAAATTTAACTGAAGATGTTTGTCTCAGCTTTATTTCCCAACTTTTTAGAGATGCTGAAAAATTTTCAAATTCCCTCAAAGTTTGTTTGTCAGCTGAGAAATTGGCAAATCCTAATGTAACAAAGAAATCATTATCTTTGCTAAAAAATGTTTGTAGTAAATTATCAATTGAAATTAGAGTTATTTGTTATTTGCGAAACGTTTTTGATCATGCTTGGGCCACATATGAACAACAAGTAAAACGAACTGGTCGTACAAACATGTTTGATGATTTTATTGATAGTTATGGTTACCCTTTTGATGTCATAGGTAACTATTCTGCTATTTTTCAAACTAATATTATGTTCTTTTCCTATGAACACGTCTGTTTAGTTGAAAAAAATGGTTTAATAGGTCATTTTCTTGGTTTGATCAGCTCCGACATTTTTTTGGGTCCTGATGATCTAAGAATTGTCAATAAATCTTTATCTCCTGAATGCATTGATTTAAAACGTCTCATCAATCTATGTGTTGATAATCTTGAGTTTGCTAAAATTATTGGTTCGGAGATGTCTGAATTCTTTCGACCTTTTACTGATAAAATGTGGGTGAGAGAGGATTTATATAATGTTATACAACAAAGACATTATGCTCAACTTCAGGACGTAGAGGATCATGAGTTAGTTCGATTAGGAAGGTTGTCTATGCACACTGATTACAGATGGGTTATTGATTCAATATTGTTAGATCAAACCGCTTTTAAAGAATCTGTAAACCAGGTTGTTGCTGACATAGAACATTCTTCTCTTTCTGGTGTTCTTAGCCGACCACGATTTTCTATCGTAAAACAATCAATTTTAGATTTGTCAACAACATGGAAATCCGATGTTCTTTCTGGTAATTCCTTAACGTGCATTGCTTCTATTTATTAGAATGAATAGCTTGTTGTTTGTTGAAGATTCACATACATCTGACTCCACTAAATTCTTAGATTATGCACAACCAAGCAAGAATTTTTATTGGCTATGATCCCCGTGAGCGAGTAGCTACAAATGTGCTGATTGACAGCATTTATCAAGCTAGTTCAATCCCCGTTAGTATCACACCCATCATCCTGAATCAGCTGGCTTCTATTTTTAGTCGTTCTAGAGATCCGCTCCAGAGTACTGCTTTTAGTTTTAGCCGCTTTTTAGTTCCCTACCTCTGTAACTATGAGGGATGGGCAATTTTCATGGATTGCGATATGCTCTGTCGTAGCGATATTTCTGAGCTATGGTCTCTCCGTAATGACGATTATGCATTAATGTGTGTTCAGCATGAACATACCCCAAACGAAGCTGTAAAATTTCTTGGTGAAAAGCAAACTCCTTATCCCAAAAAGAACTGGAGTTCCTTAATGCTGATGAATTGTCAGAAGTGCAAGTCTCTAACACCTGAGTATATTGGTACTGCTTCTGGTCTCGATTTACATCGATTTCATTGGCTTGAAAGTGATGAGCTTATTGGTTCATTACCGATGATTTGGAATCATTTGGTTGGGGTGCAAGGCTACTCATCCTCTGCAAAGATGTTGCATTATACTCTTGGTGGCCCGTGGTTCCCAGATCAACGTTTGGGGGATCATAGTGATGAGTGGTATGTTGCACGTGATAACATGAGTTGTCTCTACTATTAGCATGATTAGTTTTAGCTAAATCTTTTGAGTCAAGTGAATGCGTGCTGCTATTGCCATTCCTGTTAGACTGGAATCAAGTCGTTTGCCCCGAAAAGCCTTATGTGACATTGGCGGAATGCCGATGATCCATCATGTGCTAGAGCGAAGTTCCCGTGCCAAACGTATTGATCGTGTGGTTTTATGTACGGATAGTATTGAACTTCAATACTTGGCTAAAGAATGGGGATTCCCTGTTTTAATGACTAGTTCAAGTTGTAGTAGTGGCACTGATCGAATTGCCTCTGTGATCGATTCCTTTGATGAAGACTTAATTATTAATGTACAAGGTGATCAACCTTTTATTGATCCTGAAGTTATTGATCAAATGATTGAAGTCTTTGAACTTCAGGTTTCTTCAGCTGAGGTCTTGACACCTATCTATCGCCTGTCTTCAGATAAAATCCATAATCCCAATGTTGTTAAAACCTTAGTTTCTTCTGGTGATATTGCTCTTTATTTTAGTCGATCTGCTGTTCCTCATGTGCGAGATGTGGTACCTGATTTATGGGGCGAACATGCACCTTATTGGGGACATATTGGTATTTACGGATTCCATCGAGATGTACTTGTTAGATGGCCGCAGTTACCTGAATCTTCACTTGAAAAGCTTGAAAAGCTAGAGCAGCTTCGCCTGATTGAGTCTGGTATTAATGTTGGGGTTTTTAAATGGTGTGAACCTGGAATCTCCGTCGATACTCCTGAAGATTTGGCTGAGGCTCGGCGTATTTTTGCGATCATTTCTGGTTAATGATTCAAGCTTCGCAACATGGGTTTTATCCCTCGTGATCGCAAGATAGCATCGGCAAAATGTCGTATTGCTCCATGTCCGCCCTTTGCAGAAAGCTGCCAGTTTACAATCCGCCTGACATCCGTATGTGCATCGATGGGTGCTGCACTAACTCCACTTTTCTGCAAAAGTTCAATATCGTTAACATCATCGCCGATATAACTCAGCTGATCCCAGTTTAAACCTCTTTGTTGCAATAGCTTTTCTGCTGCCGCTACCTTATCTTCAATTGCTGTCAATACAAGTTCAATGCCTAGTTTAGCGGCTCTTGATCTAACGATCGGAGCATTCCCTCCGCTAAGAATGCCTATTTCGATATCAGTCATCGTGATTAACTGTCGCAAGCCTAGCCCATCACGAACATTAAAGGCTTTTAACGTTTCCCCCTGCTCGGAATAATACAATTGTCCATCCGTCATCACTCCATCGACATCTATCAATAGCAGTTTGATTTTACTGAGACGTTTCTTAAGATGAGGTCTGATAACTGGGGAAATTCGGTTGATGTAGCAGTTTGACCTTAAGCTGATCATTGATTAATCTCAGCTTCCTTCTGTGGACTCAATTGACTTACGACAATGATGAAGAGCCATCAACTCTTGTAAAAGCGATTGCAGTTCCGATAGGGGAACCATATTGGGACCATCGCTCAGAGCTTTATTTGGTTCGGGATGAACCTCCATAAATAGCGCATCAATCCCAACGGCCACGGCTGCCCGTGCCAATGTCGGAACGTATTCCCGTTGTCCACCACTGGTGGTGCCCATTCCACCTGGTTGCTGCACAGAATGGGTTGCATCAAAAACGATCGGCCAACCCGTTGCTGCCATCTGGGGCAGGCTACGAAAGTCTACGACCAGTGTATTGTATCCAAAGCTGCTGCCCCGCTCCGTTAACAGAATTCGATCACAACCTGCTGTCGCGAGTTTTTTGGCAACGTTTTCCATATCCCAAGGAGCTAAAAACTGTCCCTTTTTGACATTCACCACTCTACCGGTTTTCGCAGCCGCAAACAGCAAATCAGTCTGCCGGCATAGAAATGCTGGAATTTGCAGGATATCAACAACTTCTGCAACGGCCTCAGCTTGCCAGCTTTCATGAATATCTGTCAAAACGGGAATCCCAAACTTGCTTTTGACCATTGCCAAAGCTTCTAATCCCTTGTCCAACTGTGGTCCTCGAAAAGTACTCCCACTGCTTCGATTTGCCTTATCAAAACTTGCTTTGAATACGTAGCCTATGCCCAACTTCTGACAAATTTCTAAAACTTTTGAAGAAACTTCCAGAATTAAGTCCAAGGACTCGATGACACAAGGACCTGCAATTAGCAGTAGTGGTGATCCTCCTCCTACTTGAACGGATTCAGAAATCATGAACTGACGGGTTTTTGGCTGTTGCTTGGGGGGATAAGAATCGAGCTTCATAAGGTTGTCCAAAAAATATATGTCAGATGATATTAATTAGCTCGTCAGGCCAATACGAACCAAATCATGAAGACGTAATAACCCAACAAAACTTCCATCACTGCTCGTTATTGGCAGTACACTAACTGGCTTACGATGATTTTTTTCCATGATTTCTATCGCATTCTGTGCCAACGTACCTATAGGTATAGTAATCGGGTTCTTTGTCATCAGATCACCTGCGGTCAATTGATTCAGTCGTTCAGGAGCATGGTGCATCAAAGAGCGTCGGAGATCACCATCTGTAATCAGCCCCACTAGTTTGCTATTTTGAAGGACGCAAGCTGCTCCAGCTCCTCCTTGGGTAATGGCAGCAATTATAGCTGTCCAATTTGAATCGGGTTGTAGGGGGGTCAACTGGACAGTCGGGAGCATCAGGGTGTCAACGGTCAGGGTCAAACGTTTCCCTAAAAAACCAGAGGGATGGTTGATCGCAAAATCTTCAGGTGTGATGCCCCGCTGCTCCATAACCACCATTGCTAAAGCATCCCCAATTGCCATCGCAACAGTTGTACTAGCAGTGGGTGCTAGGTTCAGGGGACAAGCTTCACGATCAACCCCTGCATTCAGCACGACAGTACTGCTGCGAGCAAGAGTTGACTGCAACCGACCTGTCAAGGCAATCAAAGGTACGCCACGCCGATGTAGATGGGGCAAAATAGCAAGCAATTCTTCTGTCTCACCGCTATGGCTAAGCATCATGACGACATCAGTACAATCA
The DNA here is from genome assembly GCF_000775285.1 of Neosynechococcus sphagnicola sy1. Classification (NCBI taxonomy): domain Bacteria; kingdom Bacillati; phylum Cyanobacteriota; class Cyanophyceae; order Neosynechococcales; family Neosynechococcaceae; genus Neosynechococcus; species Neosynechococcus sphagnicola. Next base: position 24,748 of record NZ_JJML01000052.1, read on the forward strand.
ACAATACCTAAATCGCCATGAAGGGCATCGCAGGGGCTTAAATAGATCGCTGTCTTTCCGGTGCTGGTAAATGTTGCAGCAATTTTTCGGGCGACAATTCCAGACTTGCCTACGCCCGTAACAATGATCTTGCCTGGGCAATTCAGTAGGTAATTAGCAGCCTTTGCTACCTGAGCCGCGTTGATATGCTTAATAGATCGCTCAATCGACTGAGCTTCCAATTGCAGAATCAAGATAAACTTATCTGTGATCTGAGAATCAAAGCTTTGATTGATCAAATCCGCATTTAGAGAACTCATAGGCAGTAAATCTCAAGGAGGATTTTTTAACTAGTCTATTAGTGATCTTGATAACGCGCCCACCCTCATCCTGGCATTGAGATCAGGATAGTGCAACAGCTTCTTCGACTCAGTTTGTCCCTGAACCGCCATTACCGGGCAATAGGAGCGGTGCAAGGCATAGTTGCTTCTACTGGCAAAAACTACTCACTTAGGGCATGTTATTGACGGCGACCCACGGTCACTCGCTTTATCAGCCTCCCAGTTCTTAGCCAGATTACCGAGGCACTGATCGACTAAGACGTGATTGCTATAGTATAAGCGTCGCATTGATTTTGCGGGATGAATTGCATATATTGAGAGAGTGAGAACATAGTCAAGAACGGTAAGAGGGTGTTTTAAAAGTCGTTTAGTGAGTAAAAAAGCTCACTCAGTGTAAGCTGCGAATATGTCGTACACAGCACTGAGAGAGCGTCATGAGTAAAGCTTACCCCAGTAATTTGTCTCAAGCCCAATTTGAACTACTCAACGACTTGATACCCGAGCCGAAATTCGGTGGTCGTCCTCGTAGCGTCGATATGTGGGATGTTCTGAACGCCATTTTCTATGTTTTGGTGGAGGGAGTGCGATGGCGAGGGTTGCCAGGGGATTTTCCGGCATGGCAAACCGTATACACCTACTTTCGTCAGTGGCGCAAAGATGGAACCTGGGTGCGGATGCACGACCGATTGCGAGAGTGTACCCGAATTGAACAGGAGCGTCATCGCAGCCCGTCGGAAGCGATTATCGACAGTCAAAGTGTCAAAAGTGCCGCTGGAGTGAGCCAATCGGTGGGCTACGATGCGGGCAAACAAAT
>NZ_JJML01000053.1 GCF_000775285.1 Neosynechococcus sphagnicola sy1
TATCGGGGGAAATTTGGTGGGCGAATTTACCTGATCCAGTAGGTTCAGAGCCTGGATACCGCGTCCCGTTTTAGTCGTTCAAGATGATACCTTTACTCTAAAGCCGTATCAATACAGTCATCGTTGTCATTATCACTTCAAATATTCAGTTGGCAGAAGCTCCAGGCAATGTATTGTTACCGCAAGGAGCAACAGGCTTGTCTAGAGATTCAGTCGCTAATGTATCTCAAATTCTCACAGTCGATAAAACATTCTTGGTTGAATGTATTGGTTCCCTACCAAGCGGCTTGCAGGAGGAGATAGATGATGGACTACGAACAATCTTGTATCTGTAGCAACGCCAGCTAACAAGTCGCTGCACCGGAACGCTGCAAGTTGGTCGGTTGAGTATTCAAGGCCATCTGCGTCCGGTGAGCGGGAACGTTAGTCTGCTCAAGCATCAGTTGAGACTGTACCTTGAAGGACATCTGTTGGAATGCAAAATTCGGTAAGGCCAATCCAACCAAGCTATGACTTGAGCCAGAGGATAAGAGGATGTTTTAAAAGGGTAGGCTTTAGCCTCAAATACAACTCAGAGGCGCGATCGCAAACCCTGGAACCCTGATTCTCTCGTATTAGCTTCTAGGTAGCTAGGGTGGTGAAACACACCCTGAAAGACTTTTAAAACATCCTCTAAGATACAAAGACTTTTGAATAAAGTTATCCTTGAAAAAGAGTTTTGTCCCCTTGCTGTTCAACATGTCAGAGCAGGTATACGGTTGGAAACGGTTTTGGTGCCCTCGGTCAGGCAGCATAAATCTAGCTGATGGGGGGTACCTGTACGATCCAGAGGGAGAATGGGGAAAGGCATATAACCCGGATTTAGTAATTTTTGAGACTATCTCTCACCTGCCATGCTTGGCACTCTTAGGTGAATCGGGAATTGGCAAAACCCAGGCTCTAGAGATGGAGCGGAGTAAAATTGTTAGCAAAATTCAAGAACAAGGCGATCAGGTACTCTTTCTAGATCTGCGATCGTATGGAAGTGAAGACAGATTAGTTCTCAGCCTATTTGACAGCCCAGTATTTAAAGAATGGCAGACTGGCACTCACCGATTACACATTTTCTTGGATAGCTTCGATGAATGCTTGCTACGAGTAGATACATTGGCAACACTTTTAGTCGATGAATTTAAACGCTACCACAATGAAGTTCACCGTTTGTGTTTACGTATCGCTTGTCGAACGGCTGTGTGGCCAGCAGTTCTGGAAGAAGGATTAAAAGAAATTTGGGGTGAAAATTCTGTGGGAGTCTATGAACTTGCTCCGCTTCGGCGTATAGACGTTATCGAAGCCGCCAAAGCAGAGAGATGTTCTCCTGATGACTTTCTAAAGGAAGTTAACCAGAAGAATATTGTACCGCTGGCGATAAAACCAATCACTTTGAGATTTTTGCTGAATACTTACCATCGTCACGGTGGTCGATTCCCTCCTAATCAGAGGCTTCATGAGCTCTATCTTGAGGGGTGCAAGCTTCTCTGTGAGGTAATTAGTGAAAGCCGTCGGGCTTCAAACCAGAGGGGCAATCTCGATGTTGACCAACGTCTCATTGTTGCTGCCCGAATTGCGGCTATCACAATCTTTGCTAACCGTTTTGCTGTATGGACTGGAGTTGATCAGGGGAATGTACCCATCGAAGATGCCCTGCTTCAAAATTTATGTCACGGTTATGAAACTGCTAATGGAAGAGAATTTGAGATTACCAGAGTAGTCATCGAAGAAGTTTTAGATACTGGTTTGTTTTCATCTCGCGGGTTACATCGGATGGGATGGGCGCACCAAACCTATGCTGAGTTTTTAGCTGCCTGGTATTTGGTGCAACATGAAATGCCTCTAGCTCAGATAACAGGATTAATCTTTTCATCTGAAGAACCAGATTGTAAGTTAATTCCTCAGCTTCATGAAACCGCTGCATGGATAGCCAGCATGAGGATGGATGTGTGTCAGGAGATTATTGAGACGGATCCAGATGTGCTGTTACGCAGTGATATTCCTACAGATTCAGATCTCCGAGAAGCGATAGTAACCAACTTATTGATGCAATATGAACAGGAAAAGTTGTATGACTACGAGAGAAACCAGTACCGCAATTATGGAAAACTGAAGCATCCAGGTTTAGCTGCTCAATTACGTACATATCTTCAAGACCCTACTAAGCAGATTAATGCAAGAGATACAGCGATCGACATTGCTGAAGTCTGCGAAGTTTCTGAGCTTCAAGAAGAGCTAGTGAACCTTGCTCTTGATTCATCGCAATCAATTTACTTGAGAGTAAGCGCAGCTAAGGCTCTTTGCTCAATCGGTGATGCAGGTACAAGATTAAGACTGAAGCCTCTAGCTATTGAGCAGCTTCCAGAAGATGAAGATGATCGGCTAAAAGGTTACGCATTACGGGCACTCTGGTCAGATCTTCTCACAGCAGAGGAGTTATTCAGTGTTCTTACCCGACCAAAAAAGAGAAATTTTCTTGGATCTTACCAGATATTTATCGATCTTGAGTTAGTACCAAGACTTCAGCCAGATGATTTTGTAGTTGCCCTTAACTGGCTTGGAAATCAAGGTATTAGGTGCTTTGGATATCTCTTTGAAAAGCTTGGGAATGCCATTCTCTTAAAGGCATGGGAAAATCTTGAGCTGCCTGGAATAGCAGAAAATTTTACTAGAGTAGCTCTAGTACAGTGGAAAGAGCATCAGAGAATCATTACTGATGATGACAAGCTACAACAACAATTTGCATCATCACTTCTGAACGATAGCGAAAAACGACATACACTAATCGAACAAGCAGTTTTAATCATTTCAGAAACTGAAGAAGATCCATATTTTCTTTTAAGTTCTTTGACCGAAAATATTCTCATTTCAGAAGATATTTTTTGGATGCTTGAAAAGCTTCAGAATTCTAATTTTGAAAAGGCTGAAAAGATCTGGTCTCAACTTCTTAAGTGGAGCTTTAACCGTCAAGATGTAAATCAAATAGATGCAATTGTTGTAGCTACTCAAACCAATAATAGTTTGCAAGAAGTTTTTGCATCTTACTTTGCGCCTATTGAGCTAAATTCAATTCAAGCTGAAAAACTGAGATCTGATTATCTCAGAATGCAAGAAAGGCAACATCGTAGGCAAAACCCTCCCTTGCTAGATCCACCGCCCAGAGAACGAGTCCTCCAACTTTTAGAGAAGTTAGAATCTGGAGATTTATCTGCTTGGTGGCAACTTAATAGGGAAATGACTTTAAAACCTGATAGTCGGCGTTACATTAATGAGCTTGAGTTAGGTTTGACTAAACTCAATGGATGGATGGAAGCTGACGAAGTAACTCAAAAAAGAATTATTGAAGGTGCAAAGAAATATATTCATCAGTACACTGACGTAGCTTACGATTGGATAGGCACAAACACATATAACCGACCAGTACTAGCAGGTTGTAGAGCTTTTCAATTACTTCTGAAGGAAAGTCCAAACTTTTTAGATAACCTCTCATCTGAAATATGGAAAAAGTGGGCACCTGTTATTATCGCTGCTCCCAGTAGTAATCAACATGAAGACCTCTATCTAGAAATAGTCAAATGCGCTTATGTAAATGCTCCCCAAGAATCTATCAATACATTGATAACGCTCATTGACAAAGAGAATCAGGAACATGACTATATATTTGTAATTAGTCGCTTTGATAAGTGTTGGGATGAACGATTGAAGTTAGCTTTGCTAGAAAAGGCTAAAGATCCTACACTGAAACCAAAATGTATTGGGCAACTACTCGAAGAGCTTCTAAAGCAAGGGTTAACTGAAGCTAGAGATTTTGCGAAGTCTCTAATTTCTTTTCCACTACCATTAGCTGAGAATGAGCGGGAAAAAGCTCTGATTGCGGCTAGAGTGCTGGTTGAAAATTCAGATCCATCTAGCTGGTCATTCATCTGGGTATTCATCCAGCGAGATTCATCGTTTGGACGGGAAGTTTTTGAATTAGTTGCCTATCATTACTCGCACGGAATTCAATTAAATTTAACTGAAACACAATTGGCTGACTTATATATTTGGCTAGTGCATGAATATCCTTACGATGAAGATCCTGATCATAGCAATGAGGTGATGGCGTACTCTGTGACAGCTAGAGACGGTATTGTGGATCTGAGAGGTGGTGTTTTATCGAAACTAAAAGAACGAGGAACTCTTCAAGCATGTGCTGAAGTTCAACGCCTTATTCAGGAACTGCCTAGCATAACTTGGCTCACAAAAACGTTGATCGATGCCCAAGTAAATATGCGGCGTAAAACCTGGCAACCGCCTCAACCAGAGCAGATCCTTCAACTTGTCAGTAGTCAGCTAAATGATCAAAATATGAACATTCAAACAGGAGTTCTGATTATGCAAGGAAATCTCAATTTTGGTGGATCTGTAGGTGCAGTTAATGTCAACAGCACTGTGCATGGAGATCAAATTGGTACACAACACAGTTATGCTTCAGAGCAAAATTTGGTAGAAGCTTTTTATGAAATTAAGCAGATTTTCAATCGACTTACTCAGACTTATCCGGCATCAACTGAATCTGAGCAGCAAATTGTTGTGGCAGAAGCAGTGAAGGAGGTGAAGCAAAATCCAACTTTGCTGAAGCGAGTGAAAGTTGGGGGGCAGGCATTTATCTTTGAAGCTGTTCAAAAAGCTTCAGATCAGTGGTGGGTTAGCCCATTTGTGAAAGCGATCGAAGTTGGAATTAAGGGAGAGTAAAAAGTTGTATCTGATGATGACTGGAGATAAATGATGCAAATTACGATTGACCTACCGCCAGATCTTGAACAAGATCTGATTCGTCAAGCAGCGCAATCAAATATTCCGCTTCAAACCTTAATTCTGCAAGTCTTACGTCAAATGACTCAAATTCCCCGTATTTCCACTTCTTGGTGGTCGGAGGTTATATTGTCCTATGAAGGAATCCCTGACTTCCCTCCGTTTGAGTCCTATCGTGACGAACTCCTTCCACCCCCTGAGCCAGAGCTATTCTGATGCAATATTTACTCGATACTTGCGTCATCAGCGACTTCATCAAGGGTGAAGCTGGCACTAAAATCAGGCTCAAACAAACCCCACCTGTTGATATTGCTGTCTCGGCAATTACGGTCATGGAGTTACGCTACGGATTGGCACTCAATCCTCAACGTGCCCAGAAGGTTGAACCAGCGATCTCTAGCTTTCTGTCTTCTGTAACAATTCTCCCTTTCAGCACCGTAGAAGCAGAACAAGCGGCGCAAATTCGTGCTGTCCTTAAATCTCAAGGGCAGCCAATTGGTGCTTACGATGTCTTGATTGCGGCTACTGCGCTACAACATAACCTTCTCATGATCACAGCAAATCAAAGAGAATTCGATCGAGTTCCTGGTCTACAGACCGAGAACTGGCGACAGCCCTAGAAAACTGGGCGAAGCGATCGCAGACTAACAACGCGATGGAGCGGACGGAGCGAGAGATCAAGGTAGTGTGGCAGAAGTTACTAGCCGCCGCTCATTTTAGCCGTTAGGCCTCAGCCTCAGATTCACCATTCTTAAGTTTGGAGAGGTCATGCCCTTCCTTGAGTCACTTCACTCTGCAGTTCAGTCCCATACTGGCCAGTTTTCGTGCAGCGAAATCAATAGGGAGGAGAACACCAAGGTTGTTCACTTCCGCCATGTTGGTCTCCCTCCAGACGCCGGCCTAGTGATACCCAAAATTCAAGGCCTTGAGGAGTTCTACGGAACCTATTCCCAACTTACCTTGTACTTTGAGGAGGAAAGCGGAGACGCAGCCTACTTCATTGCCAGCCCGTCGCAATGGGAGGAACTAAATAGCGACTTTAGGCCTTGGCTCGACGTGATCGATGAAGAAGAGGTAGATGAGTTCTTGCCCAATTGGATCAACGACTGCATTGTGATTGGAGAGATACCGCGGAGCGGCAACTACCTACTGGTTCCGACAGTTGGCTCGGATGCGGGAAAGGTCTTCGAGTTCGAGCACGACGGCTTCGAATTCCTTGAGCTGGGACTCAGTCTTCCGGACTTCGTCGCAAGAACGTTAGACCTTGACTCTGGTCGACTTACCGCGATCGCGAGCCATATACGGTTCATAACGCCAACCGAGAATCGTCAGTGGTGGATCGAAGAGTTGCGAGACAACCGTGGCAACGTCATCTGCAGTGAGGCCTAACCCCTCGCTCCGCTTACCTCGAACGTTAGCCCTCTGAGTTATCTGTGGGACGTAGATGGAAAGCTATCTCTAGGTTTGCGAGGTAAGAGGATGTTTTAAAAGGGTAGGCTTTAGCCTCAAATACAACTCAGAGGCGCGATCGCAAACCCTGGAACCCTGATTCTCTCGTATTAGCTTCTAGGTAGCTAGGGTGGTGAAACACACCCTGAAAGACTTTTAAAACATCCTCTAAGTGATTCACAAGCCTTGGTTCAGAACACGATCGGAATATCTATTGATGGGGTGAGGTTGTAAAAAATATATCCAGGTAGAATTTGCCTATGAAAAATCGAAGTAGATCCGGCTTTCGGACGCGCCTGTTAGGTAGTGGTCTGTCGAGATTTCTTTGATGGGGTGAAAACCCTCATAAAATACTCCTCCATCGCTAGACCTACCTCTGGCCGTTGCAGCTAAATCCCTGAAACCCGGATGATTTTGAGAATCTTAGTGTATAGTCTTTTCGGAACGTAAATACACCGATAGAGTTCCTACAAAATAAAATCTGATGTTCAATATTTTTCTGCCATTGCTGCTGATTGGTCTGGTAGCTGGGATAGCTGGGGGTATGTTTGGGATTGGTGGTGGGGCGATCATGGTGCCCGCGATGGTGCTGCTAATGGGGATGGATCAAAAACTAGCGACGGGGACTTCTCTCGCCGCGCAAATTTTGCCCATTGGCCTCTTGGGAGCGGTGGTCTACTATCGGGAAAATCATCTTAATCTTCGCGATGCTCTGTTGATTGCGGTTGGGTTGTTAGTGGGTAACTACTTCGGAGCTTTGTTTGCGAATCAAACCTTTATCACCAGTGAACTGTTGAAAAAGCTCTACGGATTTTTCCTCCTAGCAATTGGACTACGATATGTATTCTGGCGTTGAGGCTAACCTCTATGAACCGTTGGATCAGTTGGATTGGGCAGTGGCTAGGATTAATGGCAATAGCTGCCCCAGCAGCGATCGCGGCGGTACCTGTTGAGTTCACCCCGGCCTCATCGCCAACTCAACTGGCCAAGCAACTGGGTGTTGCCCAAACTGCCCAAACCTGTGGGTCGAGTTTCAGGCAGGTTAAAACCCCTGATGGCAGGTCTCTTAAACTGCGATCGCAGCCTCATACGGATGCCAAGATCCTGGGCGAGATTCCCAACGCCACTCAGGTGCTGTTTAATCTCAGCAATCGGGATGGCAATTGGGCAGAAGTCACTATCCCAGGGGGGAAAACGGGTTGGGTGGCTACCCAATTTTTAGTGGAGCATCCTATCTCGACTCAAGTTCCGGCAAGCTTGCGGATCAGAACCCTAGATGGTGGCGCAGTGCATGTACGAGCCAGCCCGATCCCGAATGCAAAAGTCGTCAGCACCCTAGCCACTGGAACCGTTGTGCAATTTCGACAATCCATTGGCTACTGGACAAAGATCGTTGCCCCCCATGGGATCTCAGGTTTTGTGGACAATCGCTTTCTTGTCTGCACCTAGCAGCACGGGATTAAAACACCGTCAGAGCTTTCAAAATGAGGTACGGCTGGATTCCTAGCAGTAGGTATTCACCTGAGTGGGTTAACCATAATCTTCTAGTAATCCCCATCAAAATGATAGAGTGAACCTGTTAAAAAGCATGAACTTGACCTGTATGGCCGCAGTTGACGACAAAACAATTGTCCGGAACTACTTTAACTCCACTGGGTTTGATCGCTGGCATCGCATCTATGGAGACGGCGAAGTTAACAAGGTTCAGCTGGATATCCGGAAAGGACATCAGCAAACGGTTGATACAGTTCTAGACTGGCTCCAACAGGATGATAACTTACCATTACTGTCGATCTGTGACGCGGGGTGTGGAGTCGGTAGTCTGAGTCTTCCCCTGGCAGCCGCTGGAGCCAAGGTATTTGCGAGCGATCTCTCGGAAAAAATGGTGGAAGAGGCCAAGGCTAGGGCGGAAGCTACCCTCAGCTCTACCCAGAATTTAACCTTTGCAGTTCAGGACTTAGAGGCGTTGCAGGGACTATTCCATACGGTCATTTGCCTGGACGTGTTGATTCACTATCCCCAGGAAAAGATGGCAGAGATGATTGCCCATCTCTGCTCCCTGGCAGAGTCAAGGCTAATATTCAGCTTTGCCCCCAAAACCCTGGCCTACAGTCTGCTGAAGAAAATTGGTGAGTTTTTTCCCTGGCCCGAGTAAGGCTACTCGTGCTTACCTGCACCCAGAGGCTGAGATCGTTCAGATCCTCACCAGCCAAGGGTGGCAAGTTCAACGTCAGGCAATGACGAAGACTCGCTTTTATTTTTCCCGTCTGTTAGAAGTAACCCGCTAAACAATCAATCAAAAAGGAACGATTGAGTTGATCCGCCGCAGATAACCGTTGACTCCCAGCGCTAGTTCAAATCTAAAGTGCGGTTCAACCAAACCCAGAGATATTGCAGCACCGCAAGTGATTTGTACCCGTGGGCAACGGGGAATAGAAAATGCCTGTGGAGCCGAGGTAACGGGGATGGCGGTCATGTTGTCTAGTCAACTGGCTGTGAAACAGGAAATCTTCGGAGCGATCCGAGGAATCCCTACCCTCAGCCATAAGGCGGGGGAGGGAGGATGTCAATTCCATGCCCTGGTGGTGAAAGTCCGGCAAGGGTGTTGCCGCTATCTAAACTTAGAAAACCTGGTTACGCCCCTCCGCCCCAAACGCTGTGGGCAGAGCTGGGGCATTAACCACACCGGGGGGTTCCATCGGCATCACCGCAGTTGGTGCCAGGGAGGTCACTCCCCATTGCTTTTGCAGAATCTGTAGGGTCTGATCCTGACGGCTCCGGAAGCCATCCAGATCTTCACCGCGATTGATGAGGGCAAACCACACAAGGCCACGATCACGGGTGGGCAGCACCCCCGCAAGGGCACTGACATCATCTAGAGTCCCCGTTTTCACCACTGCATTTGGGGGCATCTTGCGGTAAGCAATGGTTCCCTCATTCCGCCCTGCCACCGGAAATACATCGGCAATGGTATAAGGAGTTCCGGCGGGCGATCGCCAGTTTTGCAGATAGCGATGAATGGCGATAAACAGAGCACAAACCGCACGGGGAGAGATTTGGTTTTGTGGCCCCAATCCCGAACCATTGATCAATTGAATCTCTTCAGAGGGTACGGAGGCAGCCCAAGCGGCTCGTTGGGCGACCACAGAGCCTCCACCCAGTCTGGTTGCCAAGATTTCAGCCATGCCATTGTTGCTGAAGACATTCATCTCTCGCAGAATCTGCACCAAGGGCAACGACCAGTGGCGCAGCAGCAATTTTTGGTCGGTTGGCGGTTGGGCGATGACTTGAACCGTACCTGTAATTTCAACAACGGGTTTGGGAGTTCCTTCGGGCAGGGTTTCATAGTAATAGGTGGCTTCCTCCGACCAGTTATGGGCATTCAGACCTTGCCGGAGCATTTCCCCAGACAATTTAGGATCGGGTTCATAGTTCATGGCAAAATCGCCCACAATTACCAAATTGCCTGTGATCTGACGAATGCCGAGGCGATTCAGGGTATTGCCGAGGGAGATCGCCTCTTCCCACACAAATAACGGATCTCCGCCCCCCTGAATGACCAGATCTCCAGATACCACCCCATTTTGAATTGTGCCGGTTACCCCGATCAAGGTTTGGAACTGGTGATTCGGCCCCCAGGTTTTTTAAGGCAACGAGGGACGTAGCAGCTTTCGTGAGGGACGCAGCGGGGAGGGGGGTAGTGCCTAAGTGGGTACCGAGAATCTCATAGTCAGACTGGAGCCAAACCCCTTGCTGCTGTACATTAAAGCCCTTGGCGGCGAGATTCTTGAGATACTGCTCCACCGTAGCGTCTGCTGGGGCATTGGTGGGGTTGGACAACAACACCAGGGGAGATTGCTCGATCACCGATGGATTCACTGGAATCTGGATCGGTGACGGATTGATCTGATCCAGCCAGAGAGACAGTAACCCGGAGCTAAACAGTTGCAACATTCACTTACCGAAAGAGGAGGAGCGCAGATCCCATCATCTTAAAATTCTCAGGCGGATGGGACAAGGTCGTTGTCGCATCGATTACTTTACCGCAGGCAAAGTTAGGGCATGGGTGATTTGCTGACCTTGGGTGCCATCGGTTAAGACCATCCCTCAGGAGCACAGCCTATCCCCTGTTATTCAATACTGACGCCACGAATCGTCTGCGATCGCGGGCGACTGACCATGGGGGCCTGCTCAATGGTTCGCGCCTGCACTTGGTGGGGTTGGAAGTAATTCATCCACAGAGCCGGAGCGTTGAGGGTTTCACCGCCGTGGGTTGTGAGCCGCTGGCGGACTTTGCACAGCACGGGGGTATTAACACACATCCCAGAAATGATCACCTGTCCTTTGGTGAGAGCGGGGAGTTCCTGGAGTAAATCTCGTCCTGCAGCCTCGACCCCATACTTGAGGCTATCCTGATCCACGGGATTGACAATTCGCATGATGAACTGACTCATACACTGGGACAGCACATCGGCATCTAACTTACCGGGACGCTGGGTAATCAGCCCCACTCCCAGACCAAACTTGCGACCTTCACTGAGAATCGTCCTTAGCACCGCTTTACAGCGGGAGGGTTCGTGGGCGGGGGCAAAGCGATGGGCTTCTTCTAACAAGATAAACACCGGATAGGGCAGGTAGTTTTCATCGCCGCTGCTGATGGACTCCTTTTGGGTATGCATCCGGGCTTGATTCACCTGGCGCAAGATCGCAGCACAGATCACCTGCTGATGATCCTGGCTAATTTCATTCATTTGTAAGACCGTCACCTGTCCCGGTTGAAACAGATCCTTGGGGGCTAGGTGCTCGTAGGCATGAAAATAAGGCGATCGCTCGAGTTGGCTGAGTTTCCACTCCAATGCTGGTGCCGAAGACCCGGTTTTTTCGTTTCCGTCCTCATCGGTTTGGCGGTCGGCTTCATAAACGGCGCTAATGAGATCCTGAACCGCCCAGCGATACTGCCCTTTCCGATGCCGCTGCAGAATTAAAAAGGCTTTATCTAAAATGGACTTCTGGCGATCGCTCATCGTCGGTAACAACGCCAAGATATCGTAGTAGTCCAGGGAGGAGACACGGATGCGAATCTCCTCCGGCGTCAGCACTTTCACCGTGGGGGCATAGCCATCGGGGGCTTGGAAGGCAGGGTGACCCTGAATTTGCGCCAGGGTGCCATACTCCCCGTGGGGATCGCAAATCAGCACCGCTGCCCGATTATGGGGGAGTAATAATTCTTCCACGAGTACCCCGGCGGTATAGGATTTACCGGAACCCGTTCCGGCCAGAATTGCCATGTGGGTACTGACGAGTTCCTTGACATCCAACACGACGGGCACCGCATTGTCGGGTCGCAACAACAGGGAACCAATGTGGGCAGATCCCAACTCTCCTGGTTGTTTTTTATTGAGAATTGCCTGTAAGCTGCGATCGCCGGCAAGAAAAACCCGCGTTCCCGGTGTCGGTGCCTGTCGAGGATTCATAAACCCCAGGGCAGGGTGAAAATGGCCGATCACCTCCACCATCACCTCATAAATCTCCGGGTTTTCGTAGGTAAACCCCACTAAGGCGGCAATGGTTTCCGGGCTAATGGCGGTATCGGCAAAAATCCGATCGGGGAGGTGATCAATCAACCGCAGGGCTGAAATTTTGCCCAAAATTTCCAGGGTCGCCGAGGGCTGGGATTGGCTGCTGGTCTCTACAATTTCGTAGTAGACAAACTCACCAATTTTGATCCCTCTCTGATCCGAGGTAATAAATACATATTGATTACTCTGATCTCCCGGCCCTTTGACCGTGCCGATCACCGGATTACTCAGAGCGGCAGCAGGGGATACGACATCCATGGTTAAAAATACGATTGTTCAAGGTTCAAGGGAATACCAACACCATGCATTGCTCGAACAGAGACAACACAGATAAACGATTACAGCAACCAATGTAGTCTAAGACAAACTCCCTTATCCTGGGACTCATGCCTGTATGGATGGCATGGGAACCGTGTGGGGTGAGACAGTGAGACCCCTGCTATGGGAAGATCAGGCTACCAACTTCAGCTGGGAAAGCAGGGTAATGGAGGCATCCAGAAGCGAAGAGACAGGAGAACGTTGAATCCTGGCTTCTGCCTCCTGCCCCATCCAAAGTTTCCCCCTGACGCTGCTCCCCAGATCAGCCCCCTTGAGAAGAGGCACTCCCCGTGACGGATGTCGAACATGATGCCGAACTAGAGGATTTTCTTGAAGAAGATGCCGATTTAGCCCTAGCAGCGGAGTCAGCGGACGCTGTTGATATCGATTCCCAACTGCTGCAACAGGTGGAAGTTTGGACAGAAGCCACCCGAGGCCGAGAGCGCAAATTGTCGGCCCGGATTCAAATTCCCTACCCTGCAACCTTTGTCTGGCAAGTGCTGACGGATTACGAAGCCCTGTCTGACTTTATTCCCAATCTTAAAACCAGCAGACGCTTGGAGCATCCCAGCGGTGGCATTCGCCTTGAGCAGGTGGGTACACAACGACTGTTGCGCCTCAACTTCTCGGCTCGGGTCGTTCTTGACATCGAAGAACAATTTCTCCAGCAAATTAGTTTTCAGATGGTAGAAGGAGATTTCAAAGCTTTTTCGGGTTGCTGGCAACTGGCGACCCTCCAATCCGATCAGCCCATGACGGGTCTCAACTACACGGTGACGATTCTTCCCAAACGCACCATGCCCGTTGCTTTGATTGAACGCCGCATTCGTCGGGATCTGCCCCTGAACTTACTGGCGGTGCTGCAGCGGGTTGAGACCTTGTGTCAAGGGAATCCATGATCAAACTGGCACAGATTCCCAGCATTCTGATCGGGGTTCGCTTTGCCATCGCCCCCCTCCTGCTTCTGGATGCCTGCGATCACACCATCAGTGCCTGGTTCCTACCCCTCTACCTGATTGCCGTCCTTTCAGACATTTTTGATGGAATTATTGCCCGTCGATTAGGCGTCAGTACTGTCCAACTGCGGCAGGCAGATGGCTGGGCCGATATCTGTCTGTATTTGAGCATTGCTGTTAGTACGTGGTGGGTATATCCCCAGGTCGTGTTGGATTTCCAGATGCCGTTATTGTTGGCAATGAGTGCTCAGATGGTTTTGTTCATCATCAGCCTGCTGAAGTTTCAAAAATTCCCCTGCTTCCACACCTATACTGCGAAGATATGGGGACTCACCCTCTTAACCGCCACTGTTGGGCTCTTTGGGTTTGCCTACCCCAACACCCTCTGGCTGGCGATTGGACTCTGTCTGATTAACAGCCTTGAAGAGATCGCAATGACGCTGATATTACCGGACTGGCAGTGTGATGTTTTGAGTCTCTTCCATGCGATCCATTTACGCCCCTAGGAGTAATGATCGGTGACCACTCCCGACGCTGATGCTAGGCATACAGTGCGGGCTTCTCAAGATCGATCCTGAGACTTTCCTGCTTCACTCGGTCTTGTCTAGGCAATGCCCCCGACAGATCCCGTCCACAGGCAATTTCATCCACGCTAAATAATTGTTGCAGCACATCATCCGGGTTATGCTGTTGACCTAGCCTTCTGGTGATCAGCTTGGGAAAATGAGTGCTGATTAGTTTAATCACGGCCTGATAGACTCCCGACAACAAGGAATCAGAGGTTCCTGGGCTAAAGACCCCAAACCAATTGACTCCATGAGAGTTTGCCAATCCGAACTCACCTTTGGGTCTTTGGGGGCTTGTTGGCGTTGGGAGGCTAGGGAGGATAGGAGATTATGCCAGATGCCAGCAGTAGCGTACACAGTGGCAAGGGTACGGGGGTCAGACTGCTGTAATGCCTGTTCTACTTCAGGTAATGGGGTAACTCGCTGCACCCACCCTTCAACAAATGGATTGGCAGAGGGCGACTGGGGACTGCATATCATTGAAAATTGCCAGTGGTAGGTCTTACCCACTTCTAGTGGGGGCAGGCGATCGCTGGGCAGTTGCCAACTCACGATTCCAGACTGGGTAGTTAATGGCAACGTGGTTTGATACAGCTCCTGATCTGTGTCATCAAGCAGCTCAAATTCCGCCGTCGCTGCCAAAGAAGGTGGCACAAACCAAAAGAAGGTGGGGTAAGCCTCCAGGGTCAGGGCTGGCCCCATTGAGGGAATTAACGCTGTGAGTTCCTTGGAACCTTGAATACAGGGGCCTCTGCTACCAATGCCCACCCGCCGATCGGGCAGGGTTGAGCGGGGGGGGCGATAGCTTCCAGTTGGGGGGGCGTTAAACCGTTGTGCGATTGCCGCAGGCAAAGGATTCCAGCCCCAGGTGCAGAGAGTGAATCCTAACCAGAACAGCAGCGATCGACGGGGAAGGGAGCGCAGAGACATGCAGCTAGATCCATTACTCAAGGTAGTTACCATCCCGGAAGAAATTTAGCATAGGAGGGCTCACTTCCCGACCCAATTCCCCCAACCTCGGAACAAATTGAAGTTCATTCCATTCCTCCACTAAGGGAACAGATCCCTGGATTGGGATTGTTGAAATCCAAATGAACGTTCGTTGGAACTGGAGGAGGCCATCACCATGAGCCAAAAACAATTGTCAACCTGGTTACTAAGCCTACTCATCGGGAGTTTAGCAGTGGGCAGCTTTGTTGCGGGTCGAGCAACGGCAGATCAGCCCCGCATGCGAAATGCACTGTCGTTTCTGCAACAGGCGAAAGCTGAGCTGTCAGCAGCAACAGGTAATAAGGGGGGACATCGAGTCAAAGCCATCGATCTCGTCAACCAGGCAATCACCCAAGTCCGATATGGGATACAGGATGGTCGCTAAGAGGATGTTTTAAAAGGGTCGTCTTGAGCCTCAAATACGACTCAGTGGTGCAATCTAAAATCCATAAACCCTGATTCTGTCGTAGCGGTCTCTAGGTGGTCTGAGTGGTTGGATACACCCAGGAAGACTTTTAAAACATCCTCTAAGGCAGGGAACTTAAGATTGTTACTTCCCAGAAATCGTACCTATTCATTCGTAAAGGCTGCGATCGCTGCTGTAGCTTAGTGCAGACCAATCTCATGAGGTCAAGTAAACCACTAGTCATACTGCTGGTGGTTTACTTTCTTACATTCATTATCACCAGAATGTCAGGGATCTTGCTGGTATTCGTGTTACAGTCGCAGCCAATCCCAGTGGAGATGTCAATTGGCTTGGGGATATTGAACCGACGTGGGGTTGCCCCTGGGTGAGTTCTGAATCCTGATTGCCCAGGAATGGGGTTCCTACTTCTCGGTATAGATAGAGGCTGGAATCTCAACGGAATTATCCCCACAGGCAAGGTAAAGGGGGGGTTGGGTGGGATCTGCTCCTCTGACGATTTGTGGATCCGATGGCCGAATCTGACCGGGTTGATTATTTTTACAGATAATCGTGATGATCAGTACCTTGCTATTAGGCACCAACAGGGCAGCGCCAACATAAGAACTCAGCTGATTGATCAAGGGAGAAGTAGCAGGAATGACGTAGCTATAGGCTGCCTCCGTTGTTGTGCGGATAGCATAGTCAAAAGTAGGGGGCAAGACCGCATCAAAATCTTTCTGAACATTGCTGACAACGTTGAGCCACTGTCCGTTTTTAGCGTAGTAAGTCCGTTGCCCTTCCATCATCTTTGCGATCGCATTCAGGGCGGCATTTTGGTTCTGAGTAACCTGAGATTGCGCTTGAGCCGCCATTCCAGAGAAGCCTAACAGGGTCACCCCAAAGGTTAATCCTCCCATTAATCCCGTCAGTAACATTTTTTCGATTTTCATCAGCGATCGCTTCACCTTAGAGGATGTTTAGAAAGTAACAAATGACAACCGTATGAAAAAGGCTTCTGAGTGTGAAGGCTCAAATATGGTCATTATTAAGCTGATAAAGTACAATCAATTTCTCACTAACATCTGACTAACATAAGGATTCAGGTCTATGAGCGTACTGCACTTGACCGAGAACCACTATGATTAAACCCAAAGCCATCTCGAAAGCAATGAATACAAGATAGCCCACAGACCTAACCTCTGACAATATGAACTGTTTGCGCGTCGCTGCTGCCTGCCGCTGCTCCAACTGGAAGACCGCGTAGGGTCAACTTGAGGCCAGTAATCTGGTCTGTGCTCATGAAAGGATGTGGATGGCGATGCTTGCCCAAGGACTATCCCCCCTCCTCCATGGTCTAGTATTCCTTTAGGAAATGGTGGGATGATGGCAAGTGTCTTTACAAGACATCTACAACTGGTTTACTAATTGTTGTTACTGTACCTCACACAATTGAAAACCGCTCTAGCACAGTAGCTTAAAGATTACAATGCATCACGATTAAACAAACGAAAAAACGATGATGTCGGCAACCCCCGCAATTCTCGCACTGGACTTTGATGGTGTGCTCTGTGATGGTCTGTTGGAGTATTTTCAGGTGTCATGGCGTGCCTACTTCCAGATCTGGAAGCCAGATCGCGCCATTGTTCCCGAGGCGTTGGCAGATCGCTTCTATCGCCTCCGTCCAGTGGTGGAAACTGGCTGGGAGATGCCTGTTTTAATTCAAGCATTGCAGCTAGATATTTCTGAGTCTGAGATTTTCAGCAACTGGGGGACGATCGCCCCTCAGCTGCTGGCAGATCATGGCATTAAAGCCCAGGAAGTCGCCTTCACCCTCGATCAACTCCGAGATCAATGGATAAACACGGATCTGTCTGGATGGTTGTCCCTGCACCGATTTTATCCCGGCGTTGTGGAACGCTTGCAGGTCGTGCTTGCGAGTTCAACCCAGCCGATGATTATTTCCACCAAAGAAAGCCGCTTCATTCGCCAATTGTTGCAGCAACAGGGCATTGACTGGGGAACCCATCCGATGATTGGCAAGGAGTCTAAACAACCTAAATATCAAGTTCTGCGTCACCTGATGGCAGTGGCTGCCCCCTCCAGGATCTGGTTTGTCGAAGACCGCCTGAAGACACTGCAAACCGTGCAAGCCCATGGAGATCTGAGCCAGATCCGGCTGTATCTGGCAGATTGGGGTTACAACACCGCCGCAGAACGGTCAGCCGCTCAGGAGGATGGACGGGTGCAATTACTCTCCCTCCCCATGTTTGGACAGGACTTCGGCGATTGGCCGATGCCAGAATCAACTAAGATGCAGAGCATTGGTCGGTCGTTTGAGCTCCATTCTAAGGATTAGACCTCGGGAGGAGCTCCCCTCACTGATCGATTCACTTCCAATCTTCTGTCAGCATCCCCCATGCTTGATTTCAACAAACTGGTTCAGCAAATGCAGGGAATCAGTCACCACCTGGCAGAAGAATCCGTTGCGGTTCGTCAACGCTTGCAATTGGCACAAAACTTACTCAGCCAAGCCCTCACGGATCAGGCAGGGTGGGTGGCACAACAGCAACAGTGGCGCGATCGCCTGGGATTCACGGCGGCGGCACCCCTAGAACCCCTCGATACCCGTCGGAGAATCTCCCCGGCCCCCCTGATTCATACGGTGCTGGCAACGGATGGCTCTCAAATTGCCCCCAGCCACCATGAAATTGCCTATTGTTATCTGATTAATATCGGACGGGTGGCTTTGCACTATGGACAAAATCTCCAACCGATCCTGGATAGCTTACCCGAAGTGTTTTATCGCCCCGAAGACCTCTATATTTGTCGGCAATGGGGTCTCCGCACCGAGGAATGGATGGGCTATCGCCGCACCGTTTCAGAAACCATTGCCCTGGCGGAATTAGCCGCCCTCACCCTCAGTCAACCGGCTTCTCCGACCCTGGCAATGGTCGATGGCTCCTTGATCTATTGGTTTCTGGAAACCCTCCCGAGTGCCGCCCGCGATCGCCTGCTGCCGCCGATCCTAGCGGCCTGGGATCAACTCCAAACCCTGAACATTCCGATTGTTGGCTATCTCAGTGCTGCCCGTAGCGCTGAAGCGTTGAATTTTCTGCGGTTACAAGTCTGTCCCTATCCTCAACCAGACTGTGGTACCCATTGTTCGGGACAAACAGACGCAGCTCCCTGCCACGTTTTCGATCCCCTACGAGACACCTCTCTCTGGGCTACCCAGTTGCAACCTGGAGAGCGCAGTCCCCTCTGGCGCAGCTCTGCTCGGATTCTGGAACTTTACGGTGGCCACGCCATTTATTTCTGTTACGTCCACATGGGCACGGAAATTGCCCGACTGGAATTCCCAGCCTGGGTTGCAGCCTCTCCGACCTTGTTGGAGACCACCTTGAGTTTGATCCTGGCCCAGGTTCAAAAGGGGTATGGCTATCCCGTAGCCTTGGCGGAAGCCCATAATCAGGCAGTGGTTCGAGGGGGCGATCGCGCTCGTTTCTTTGCAGTGCTTGAACAGGAGATGATTCGATCGGGGCTGCGAAATGTCGGCACCTCTTACAAAGAGGCTCGGAAGCGAGGCAGCATTGCTTAGCGAGGGCGGATGTTGACCCATCTTTTCGTCTATGGCACCCTCAAACCTGGCGGCGGTAACTACCCCGTCTGTCAAGCTCAGGTTCTGGCAACCTCTCCTGCTCAAGTACGGGGTCAACTCTACGAACTGCCCTTAGGCTATCCCGCCATGGTTTTGGGGGAAACGGGCTGGGTACAGGGGAGTTTGCTCACCTTTGCCGACGCCACCATTCTCTCGGTTCTGGATGAACTAGAAGATTACGCCCCCCATCGGCTCCCGGTGGAGAATGAATATCAGCGCTGCGAAGTTCTTGCCTACTGTCCCAACCATCTTGCGATAGTAGCCTGGGCCTACGTCATGCCCTTGGACAAGATTCAAACCTGGGGCGGTCGTCTGCTCCCTGACGGTCAGTGGTGATGGACTGCGGTGGGAGATTAACGCACGTTGCGATTATCAGGCTGAAGACCTTGGGGTTGGGGCGATTCGGAGCCTTGGGCATGGGGTATTTGCACCACGGGTTGATCGAGGGCAATCATGAGACTATCCGTGATGTCAATTCCAGAGGTCGCTTCCGGGGTGGGGGTAAAGGCAATGATTTGGGGCGTTTTGGTGGCTGAGGCGACATTGGGGATCAAGCTGCGATCGCCCCCGACCCAACCAGCAACGGCGGCTACACAGGTGGCGGCGATCGCAGCGGCGGCAGTTCCCCAGATCAGCATCCGCCGAGGCCGACGATCAATCTGGGCAAACACCCGAGCGGCCATTTGATCCGCGGCAACTTCAGGGGACACTGGTAGGGGCAGGGCTTTTACCTCCGCTCGGAGCCGTAACATCCGGGAATAAAGGCGTTGTACCTTGGGATCGGTGTCTAGCCAGCTTTCAACCTGTCGCCGCTCGGCTGTGGTCACTTCACCGTCTAAATAGGCGCTCAGGAGTTCAAAGCAGTCAGCCGATGCCTGGTGGGACGGAGGCTGAAAATCAAAATCAGAGGTCATGGTCTTGTCACTACCCAATCACGCTAAGGGAAAACACACAGCGGAGTAGACCAACGAAGCTAGTCTAAAATCATACAAAGATCCCGGCAGAACGGAAATGCACAGGGGCTGCAAAATCTGATTCTGATATAGATATCCATGACCGTTGAGCTTGTTTCCTGTTCACATTACTCAGATCACTGATAGGGCACAAATATCGCCGCTCAACTCTCACACCCACTCGGGAGGTCTGGCTAGCTTTCCAGATAGCTCTGTAACTGGCACTGCAATCGCTGTCGTGCCCTGGCAATTCTTGATTTGACCGTACCTAAAGATACACCCATAATTTCGGCAATTTCTTCGTAGGCCATGCCTTCAATTTCCCGCAGCACAATGGTGACCCGAAAGGCTTCGGGGAGATCAGCGATCGCCGTATGCAGGTGCTCATAAAACTCCTGGGTGGTCATGTTCTCATCTGGCCCTGGCGTGGCAGCAGCAATCTCCCAATCCACTTCCCGGTCATCCAACATCAGGGGTGCATCCAGAGATAGGGGATGACTCACCCGTTTACGTTTGCGCAGTTCGTCATAGAACAGATTGGTGACAATCCGGCTCAGCCAGCCGCGAAAGTTTTTCTGGTTCCTGCAAGCGCTTGATGTTGCGGTAGACCCGAATCCAAACCTCTTGAGCCAGATCCGCCCGATCCTGCCAGTCGGGGGCAAGATGGTACAAAATCCGATCCACATGGGACTGATACCGCCGCAACAGTTCAGAAAACGCACTCCGATCGGGGTGAGCCCCAACCTGACAAAGCAGGATCAAATCATAGTTGGAGAGTTTTCCGACGGACACAGGTACACGAGGAGCGGCTGCCTCAACTGCTGACCAGGATACAGGAAGAGAATAACTCATGGGCTACGGATGCAGAAACATCAACACGTCCTTCCCTAGAGACGCTTGGGTTTGGGGAAAGTTCCCGCTGTTTCAATGCAACTATCGGGGCGTGGATTTCTTGAACAGACGGTCACCCAAGTCACTGACCCCCGGTAACCAGGGTGGTCGTCGCTGCCAAATACGGATCATTAACCCCAGGCTGATGAGAAAATATCCCGATGTCCAGAGACTACTGACCAGCAGAAAGGGGAGGCGCAAAAACTCTGAACCGTTGGCTCCCGTTGTCATTAACAGGGTACCGCCCAGCCACAGCAGCCCCAGGGTGACGGCCAGACGACTCACCGTCTGTTGCTGGGGATTTCCTGAAGGACGGTACAATCTCCATAATGCTGGGAGTAATCCCAAGATCGGCAGCAGGTACACAAACAGCAGCAGCCGTTGCAGGTGAGAATTTTCGAAGGAGTCTGGAGGGGTCATGGCGGTGATACTACCATCCTCCGGTACCCGGTTCGCCCTTAAAGGGCCCGACAATATCCATGGTAATCCAGCCACCATAGAAATTACCCGGTTGGGGCTGAACTAGCTCCCCATCCACCCAACAAGCCTGCATTTCCTGGGGATAAAAGGCGATGTGGTTCCGGAGGGCAGCAAAGGGGGGTGTGGGTTGAGGATAGCACCAGGCTGCGTTCACCACCCGGTGCTCTCCGATGACGATGGTGTAGTAAGTTGCCAGCCCCTTCCATTCGCAAAAACTCCGCTGAGGCATGGCCACAAGATATTGTTGGTGAATATCCTCAGGGGGGAAATAGTACACCGGGGGATGGCTGGTTTCCAACACCCGTTGGCCACGGCAGGTTTCCGCCAGGGAGATGCCATTGCATATCACCTGAAGATGGCGGTGGGTGGCTTCGAGGCGGGGGGGACGGGGATAGTCCCAGACGGATTCCTGGCCAGGGGCAGGGGCAATGCGAAGGGGATGCATGGGTAGACTCCGGTATATTTGCTTGGCCTAGTGTCACCTGGAAAAGCAGCGGAGTTTTCTATAAAACAGCGATACTTTCCCGGCTGTCCCGATTGATAATGGTGACGTTGCACTCCTACATCCATTCTGCGCTATGCCCAAACCTTCAGAATTTGCCGTCCATCTGATGATCGAAGGGGGTCATCGGGAGGAAGTCCGGTTCCTCACGATTCAGGATTTTCAGAAATGGTACAGTGGCGAACTGGTGCCGAAGTCTACTTCCACAGACTTTATTACGGTGCCGATCAAGAATATTCAGGGAGAATACATGGTGATTCGGCCCTCGGCCGTGCTCGCCATTCGAGTGGAGCCGCTCTTTAGTTCTAGTGTGGAGCGATGAACGGGGGGGGCGCTATACAGCTGCTATCTGGGGTAGTTTGGCCATGGCAACTGTCCTCTGGTGGCAACCCGTCAGGGCAGTTCCACCGCTGCGATTGGTGAGTCTCCAGGAAACCGCAACCTCGGTTTGTTCCCTTCGTTGTCTCGGTTGGGATGCTCAACTTTGGCAGCCCTCGGGGCACGGGGGGCGATCGCGCCGCCCTGGTGACGGCGATTGACCGGAGTTTACAGTACTTAAGTACCGATCAGGCCGCAGCAGTGTATCGCCGCTACCCCATTGCGGGGGTGACACACCGTCGAGTCGAGCGGAGTTTGCAGCGATTTCGTCAACTTTTACTCAAAAGTACCTCGCCCTCAGGGCTACAGCAGGCGGTGCAGCGAGAGTTTGCCTTCTACCAGGCCAGTGGTCAAGATCACCAGGGAACCGTGGCATTTACAGGCTATTTTCAGCCGATCTATGCGGCCAGTCGCGTTCCCACCGCTGAGTTTCGCTATCCCCTCTATCGGCTCCCCTCGGATTTTGACCGCTGGGCCACTCCCCATCCGACCCGCGAACAATTGGAGGGGCGCAATGGCCTCGGGACAAAAAAATTGCGGGGGCTGGAGTTAGCCTGGTTGCGCGATCGCTTCCAGGCATTTCTCGTCCAGGTTCAGGGATCAGCCCGCCTGCTTTTTCCGGATGGCAGTGTCATGAGCCTGGGCTATGCTGGACGCACCCAATATCCTTACACCGGGGTGGGGCGAGAACTGGTTAAGGATGGCAAAATTCCCCTGGAAGCCCTCACCTTACCAACCTTGGTGGACTACTTTATTCACCATCCTGAGGCAATGGATGACTATCTTCCCCGCAACCAAAGTTTTGTCTTCTTTAAAGAGACGTGGAATCGACCCGCTACTGGCAGTTTAGGGGTCCCCGTGACGGCGGAGCGCTCCATTGCCACGGATAAAACTCTGATGCCACCGGGTGCATTGGCTTTAATCCAAGCTCCGATCCCAACTTCAGCCCCCAGTGGGCAGCAGGACAACCCGTGGGTTAATCGCTTTGTTTTAGATCAAGATACGGGGAATGCCATTCGTGGTCCCGGACGGGTGGATATTTTTATGGGAACTGGCCCCCAAGCTAGCGATCGCGCTGGGTTAATTAATAGCAAAGGTCGCCTCTACTACTTACTGCTCCGGTAAGCCTTTCCAGATATTCTCCTCCAACGGCACGCCACCCAATGTCAAAACCGACCCCATGACGCAATCAACCGAGATAGAAATTCGAGATCTGATCTTGTCCCTGGACAAGAAGTTTGATGTATTTGCAGCCAGGACTGAGGAAAAATTGACCAGCATTGACCAGCGGCTAGAACGACTGGAAAAACGGGTTGATTCCCAGGACAACCGACTTTGGGCTTTTGTCGCGGCGGCTTTCCTGACGGTACTGGGTTTTCTGGCTAAACTTGCATTCTTCCCTGGAGGTGCAGCATAACCCAGAGCACCTGCAATCGGAGCGTTTCTCGATACCAAGGCATCGAATAGAAAACCCGTGCATGGATCAACCACACAGGAACTGATAAATTATCTATTTATTATTTATCACTGTTAGACGAGCTATATTTCTCTGTTAGCGTTGTTGCTGGTGTATTTCTGTTGCTGCTTAAGAAGTAGTGCAGAATAGCGCATTAGTGAGCACACCCCGTTCTACGCCTCAATGTGTTATTGAGAATGCTCTAAAACTTTATCAGTCAAGACTTTCAGAAACCAATAGCACACCCTTGGTAAGGGTGAGGTTACGAGTTCAATCCTCGTCACGGGCTCTGGGTAAAGCCCTCTATTCAATGACACCCCTGTACCCAAGGATGGCGCTAATCGTTGATCGATAGAACCAATTGGGGAGTTGGGATATGATGATCTTCACGAATTGGCAGAACCGCTGTACCCACAGCAAAAAACTCAATCACATGGGAACTCCAGGAATATCGCCCCTCGTGAAGTTGGACACCCACAATGCCCTCTGCTTTAAGGTGGGTGGCTTCCGCCTGCATTCGTTCCATGGCTAGCTCACGGGCATCATAGAGGGCTTGGGTAAAGTTCGTCATTTCTACGTTCTTGCCCATATTTTTGAACCACTGCCCGAGTCCTTGGTACGCAACATGGTAAACACAGTTGCCCATTACCATGCCAACGGGGCGGTAGCCTGCCCGTAACAACGTCCAAAAATCCTGTCCGGATAAGTCACTGGTGAAGGGTTTATGATCTAGCGTCCGCCAAGGAATGTCTCGGTTGCGCGATCGCACCGCCGTTCCAATCGCTACAAATTCCGCTAAATTCGGCTCCCATTCCATGTGTTTTGCGGTCAACCGCACCGCGACAATCCCATCGGCTCCTAGCGCATCTGCCTCTTCTTCCATCCGACTCATCGCCAGTTCCCGCGCATGGTACATGGCCTGGGACAACACCGTCATTTCCTGATTCTGGCTCAAACCCGCCCACTGAAAGCCAATGTGGTACATTGAGCAGCCAACCACCAATCCCAGGGGGTCAAAATCTAGTTCTTTAACCAACAGGAATTCATTCACCGACAGATCACTGGTAAACAGCCGATGTTTTTCATCCTTGCCCCGCATTGCGGTCAAACGATTTCGGGCATGGATGGGCAGATCGGCGGGAAAGGGTTGATTGGTCATAGGAGGTGGAAGGACGGTAGATTTCTGGGTTGGAGAGAGGAAGCGTGAGTTGTGAGTCGGGACGCGTGGTTGTTTTCTCTGGGAACAGGCTTAAAGGTGATTGGTTTTGAGTGGATGTTGTTTTTTGGTTGCCAGGTCGAAGATGATCAAGGGGGTGATTCGGGAAGATGCGGCGGCATGGGAATCCTGAACGATGGACGTGCCGATCGCCACAAAATGTGTCAGTAGATCGTGATAGGTGGTTTGGTTGAGTTCATATTCGATGTCTTCGATCTCCAGATTGATATGCATTCCTACAGCTCCTTCTGCCTGGTGCTGGCGAATATCGTCCGTAAGCCGAGAGATGGCGAGATGGCGGGCAGTTTGGAAGCCCTGGGTGTATTGGGTGACTTCCTGATTGGTACGACTACCCCTGCCAAAGAACCCGCCCCTTGTGAGATTGCGGGTATTCCAATCTGTGTGGGTGTAGTAAGAGCAAACGCCGAAAACAATGCCCTTGGGGTAGTAGCCCGCCTGATGCAGTTGCCAGAATTCTTGACCACTGAGGTCGCTGGTAAACGGCTGGGCTTCGGCAGGACGATTGGGAATGCCAATGGCAGTGCCGATCGCTGTAAACTCGACAATGCGATCGCCCCAGTGCTGTTGCCTCAACTTCAAACGCACCCCGATGACGCCATTTGCCCCCAGTAAAGCTGCTTCTTGGCGGAGACGTTTGACGGCCAGTTCTCGGGCTGCGAGTTGGGCATGGCTTAAGGCTGTAAGTTCTCCGGTGTAGGTTTGATAGCCGTTGAAATACCCCCAATAGCTGATTTTGTAGAAGGCCGTACCCATCACCAAACCCAGTGGCTCGTAGCCGGCTTCACGGGCGAGCAAATGCTCATTGGAGGTTAGATCGCTGGTGAAGAAGTTGGCACCACTCCGACGTTGCATCTCTAATCGATGACGAGCCTTGTAGGGAATTTGCCCCCGTTCCAAGGCTCGACGCGTGGCTTCCTGGGCTTCACGGCGATTTCGATCTACTTCAGATTCCCAGAGAGGCATGGAGCTAACCTCCACCTAAGACAAATTTGCTCAATGCTGTGCGGGTTTTACCACTGCGCGCTGCTAGAATCGCAAGCTGTTGGGCAATCTCCTCCGTCCACTGTTCTATAGGGATAATTGTGGTTTTGAGGACAACTCCCCGCACTAGTTTCATCACTTTGGCAGTGAGAAAACCCTGCTTCTCACGCACGATCAGATAATGATAATCATCAAAGCGCACCACAATTTCTTGAACTGGCTTTTTATTGGAAAGAAACCGTCCTCTCCGGGTGATCGTGATCGATTGGGGCAAGGCTTGTTCTAGTTTTTTAGCCAAGAATTCCAGTAAATCCCCCGATTCCTGGGCATCCATTTGCAAGGCGGCTGCTAATACATCCACTGCTAAGGCTTGATCCAGCGGCTCTTCCATGAATAGCAAGGCTAGGCGAGTTGCCTTCATTAAATCACTTGCTAATGTGAATTTGCTCAAACATCAAGAAAACTCAAGCCTTGCTGCGAAATGTAAAAGCGACGGGATTCACGTTAACAGTGGCAGCAGCAACGGAAAAGCAAGGATTTCAGGCTCAAAATGCATAAGTGTCCAGATGCTACCTAGGCAGTAATGATAAGTAAATCGATATCTTTGGGATAGTAAATCGATATACAGTATCCAATTGATCTTTTAAGTCTGTGCCGCTAAAGTATTCTAAGAATAGATTTTTATCTATTCAATCTCTAGGAAGCATAGATTTTTATCTATTCAAGAGTCAAGAACTGATCAATGCTCTGAGTCATCAAGAGTACTCAGATCTGCTTTTTGCTCGAGTTCTTAAAGATTCTAGCGATCTTGGCTGGCAATGAATAGGGTTCAGCTTGAGCCTGAAAGTTTTGTAGCAATACAAGCCAGTTTGTGCATAACACATGTTTGATTGCAACCCGAAGTTGGGATGTAAGGAGGTTTTATGTCATTTTTTTCCAATGTATCTCGTCGTCGGTTTATGACGATCGCCACTGCATCCACGGGGGCGGTGTTATTGAAGGGTTGTTTGGGGAATCCACCCGAAACAACGACTTCCAGTCCAAGTTCAACTGTAGCCAGTCCGGTTGCAGATTTAAAGCCGGAGGTAATGCCAGAAGTTAAAGCAGCCAAGTTAGGTTACTTGCCAATTGTTGAGGCAGCTCCCTTGATTGTTGCTAAAGAGAAAGGATTGTTTGCCAAGTACGGGATGCCGGATGTTGAGATTGACAAACAGGCCAACTGGGGCGCAGCGCGAGATAATGTGAAAATTGGTTCTGCTGGTGGGGGGATTGATGGTGGACAGTGGCAGATGCCGATGCCATACCTGATCTCAGAAGGCATTATTACTGACAATACAAAAGTGCCGATGTATGTATTGGCACAGTTGAATACCCAAGGGAATGGGATTGCGATCGCCAACAAACATCGAGGCAAGGGATTATCCCTTAAAATTGCTGAACCAGCGGTATTTTTTGACAAGCTGAAGTCGGAAGGATCGGAATTCAAAGCGGCCTACACCTTTCCTAAAGCAAACCAAGAATTTTGGATTCGCTATTGGTTAGCAGGGAATGGTGTTGATCCGGATGCAAAAGTTTCATTGTTGACGGTTCCAACGTCGCAAACGGTTGCTGATATGAAGCGGGGAGCAATGGATGCCTTTAGCACCGGTGATCCTTGGCCCAACCGCATCGTCACAGATAAAATTGGATTTATCTCAGCCCTGACCGCAGAGATTTGGCAGAATCATCCCGAAGAATATCTGGCAATTCGGAAAGATTGGGTAGACAAGAATCCTAAGGCAACCAAAGCGATTCTCAAAGCAGTGATGGAAGCCCAACAGTGGTGTGACAACTTTGATAATCGTCAGGAATTGGCTGGAATTCTGTCTAAACGCGAATATTTTGGTGTATCAGAGACTTTTCTAATTGAGCCGCTCATGGGCAAATACAACTTGGGTGAGCGTTCCATTGATGACAAGTCAATGGCGGTACTGTATTGGAAGGATGGAAAGGGGAGTGTGTCCTATCCTTATCAAAGTCATGACCTATGGTTCCTCACGGAAAGTGTGCGTTGGGGATTTTTGCCGAAAGACACCTTAGCAAAGGCAAAGGATTTAATCAAACAAGTTAACCGTGAAGACATTTGGCGGGAAGCGGCAACTGAATTGGGAGTCGCAGCAACTGATATTCCTACTAGCACATCTCGCGGGGTTGAGGAATTCTTTGACGGCACTAAGTTTGACCCTGAGAATCCCCAAGCTTATTTAGATAGCTTGAAGATTAAGCGAGTTTAGATTTTGGTTAATTGCTTTTGGCATCCGCCATATAGGATTTAACTTGCAGTGTAAGCACAGTTCATTTCTTTAGTTTCAGGAGGTATCCATGACGATTGCCCGCCAACGACCCACTAAATCCTTGTTCGATCTGCCCCTACTTGCAAAGTTCAAAATTAAGGAAAAATTCAGCGATTTGCTCCCTCCGATGACTGCGATCGCCATTTTTCTCGTCATCTGGCAACTCTTCTCTTGGCTTCCCGATGCAACCTTGCCGGGGCCGATTAAAGTTGTGCAAGAGACGTGGATTTTGATTCTCTATCCTTTCTACGATAAAGGTGGTACTGATAAGGGCTTATTCTGGCAGGTGCTTGCTAGTTTGCAACGGGTGGCAATTGGGTATACATTTGCCGCGATCATCGGAATCAGCCTCGGGATTCTAGTTGGACTGAACAAAACCTTATCCAAGGCCCTCGATCCGATTTTTCAACTCTTACGAACGGTGCCGCCCTTAGCCTGGGTTCCCATCGCCCTCGCCGCCTTACAGCAAAATCGACCTGCGGCGTTGTTTGTGATCTTCATTACGGCGGTGTGGCCGATTTTAATCAATACAGCCGTCGGGGTGCGACAAATTCCCCAGGACTACACCAATGTGGCTCGTGTGTTGAAGCTATCGCAAAGAAAGTATTTCTTCAAAGTTCTGTTTCCGGCTGCATTGCCCTACATCTTTACCGGATTGCGAATTTCAATCGGTCTGGCATGGTTAGCCATTATTGCCGCTGAGATTGTAATGTCTGGAATCGTTGGCATTGGTTCCTTCATCTGGAATGCCTACCAAAACAGTCAAGTGAGTGAAATTATTTTGGCATTGGTTTACATCGGCGTTGTGGGACTATTGCTTGATAAGTTGCTGGCTTGGGTACAAACAGTGATTTTGCCAGAAGAACAACGGTAACTCCTGACTCCTATCCCCCCATTCCCTACTTTCCTTCTTCCTATGACAACCTTTGTTTCTGTTGAAAATATTGAGAAAACCTTTCCCTTAGCCAACGGCGATCGCTATGTGGCATTGAAAGGCATTGATCTAGAAATCCGCAAGGGCGAATTTGTCTCACTCATTGGTCACTCTGGGTGTGGTAAATCAACGCTTTTGAACATGATTGCGGGTTTGGACTTACCCACGGAAGGCGTTGTACTGCTAGATGGTGAGACAATTCGCCGACCAGGACCAGACAAGATGGTTGTCTTCCAAAACTACTCATTATTGCCTTGGCTAACGGTGCGAGAAAATATTGCCCTAGCCGTGGATGAGGTCTTGTCCCATCTATCTGCCCCAGAACGACGCAATATGATTGAACACCATATTGATTTAGTGGGTTTGCGTCATGCCGCCGATAAACCTCCGGCTCAGTTGTCAGGGGGGATGAAACAGCGCGTGGCGATCGCCCGTGCCCTGGCCATCCGCCCCAAACTGCTATTGCTCGATGAACCCTTTGGAGCCTTGGATGCCCTTACTCGGGGTAATTTGCAGGAACAGCTGATGCAAATTTGTGAGGAAAGTCAGGTGACGGCGGTGATGGTCACCCATGACGTTGATGAAGCCATCATGTTAAGCGATCGCGTCGTCATGCTCACCAATGGGCCGGAATCCAAAATTGGCCAAATCATGGCAGTCGAGATTCCCCGGCCTCGCAAACGCTTAGAAGTGGTAAATCACCCCAGTTACTACTCAATGCGGAGTGAAATCATCTATTTTCTCAATCAACAAAAGCGGATAAAACAACTGCGATCGCGCAAAAAAGCAGCCGTTGCCCGTCACGGTTTAGAAAAAATCAACTTAGAAATTGGCTTTGTTCCCCTCACTGCCTGCGCCCCCCTAGCTGTCGCCCAAGAAAAAGGTTTTTTCTCCCATCATGGCTTGGATGAAGTTCACCTTGTGCGGGAATCTAGCTGGCGCGGGATTCAAGATGGGATTGCCGGGAATTATTTGGATGCTGCCCAAATGCCCTCCGGAATGCCGATCTGGTTATCTTTGGGGGGTATGGAGGGACGCTCATTACCCACTGTCAGTGCCTTGACCCTCACCCGTAATGGCAATGCCATTACCCTTGACAAAGGCTTCTATGACCAGGGGATTCATACCCTACAAGATCTGAAGCAAATGTTGTTGGCAACCCCAAATAAACAGCATGTGTTTGGGGTGGTGCATCCTGCATCAATGCATAATTTGTTGCTGCGCTATTGGCTAGCAGGGGGTGGTATTGATCCCGATCATGATGTCCACCTCAATACCATTCCGCCAGCACAGATGATTGCTAACTTGCAAGCTGGAAACATTGATGGATTTTGTGTGGGGGAACCCTGGAATGTGCGAGCAGCGGTCGAGGGCATCGGCTATACAATCGCAACGGATCTAGAGGTTTGGGATGGACATCCAGGAAAAGTTTTAGGGGTACGAGAGGAATGGGCTTTGGCCTATCCCAATACTCATATTGCACTGGTGAAGGCACTCCTAGAAGCCTGTCGTTACTGTACTGATGAGGCCAACCACGAAGAAATCCGTGAAATTCTGGCTCGCCGCGAATACCTGGGAACTGACCTGCAATACATTTATTTGGGTGATCCCAATCCCCAGATGTGCAGTATTCATCCCTCCCCCAAGGAGTATGCCCACCATCAATTCTATGGTCAGGGTGTCAATCGTCCGAGCCGCACTGAACATCTATGGATGATGACGCAAATGGCACGGTGGGGAGATATTCCCTTCCCTCGCAATTGGGTAGAAATTCTCGAGCGAGTTTGTCGTGTAAGTGCCTTTAGTACTGCCGCACGGGAATTGGGACTAACGGACATTACCTATAGTCGGGGGGCAGTACAACTGTTTGATGGCACGACCTTTAATGCCGATGACCCCATCGCCTATCTCAACAGTTTGGAAATCAAGCATGACATTTATATGGCGGACGTGCCATTAACCCATGCTTTGACAATTGCCTAACCTTCTTGGATGATTTCTAACGATGCAAACTCTAACCACACAATCCTCTATAAGCTCCCTGATGGGCAACCCGGAACCGTTTCTGAACATTGAAAATGTTTCGAAAATCTATCCCACTCCCAAGGGCGACTATGTTGTACTGGAGCAGGTGAATTTAGACGTTCGACAAGGTGAATTTGTTTGTGTAATTGGTCATTCGGGGTGTGGCAAATCAACCTTGTTAAACATGGTGGCAGGCTTCTCGGAACCAACGGCTGGACTGGTGACCTTACAGGGTAAACGAATTACTGAACCCGGCCCCGATCGCATGATGGTTTTCCAGGGATATGCGCTATTGCCCTGGCTCACCGCCTACGAAAATATTTATCTGGCGGTAGATTCTGTCTATCCCAGCAAACGGGAAGCCGAGAAGAAGCAAATTGTGCGGGAACATCTGGCGATGGTGGGTCTAACCGAAGCCGCCCACAAGCGTCCCGGTCAGCTTTCGGGGGGGATGCGTCAACGAGTCTCGATCGCTCGGGCTTTGTCCATTCGTCCAGAAGTCCTGATTCTCGATGAACCCTTTGGTGCCCTGGATGCGATTACCAAAGAGGAATTGCAGGTGGAATTGCTGAAAATCTGGAATGATCATCGTTGTACGGTGTTGATGATTACCCACGACATTGATGAAGCCCTGTTCCTGGCAGATCGTCTGGTGATGATGACCAATGGCCCTGCCGCCAAGATTGGCGAAATCCTAGAGATTCCATTTCCCAGACCCCGCGATCGCGATCGGATTATGGAAGATCCGGAGTTCTATAAAATGCGAAACTATATTCTGGACTATCTCTATAACCGCTTTGCGCATGATGATGTCGAATAACCCTGCGATCGCTCCCCCATGGTGTGGTTAAAACATCTCCTGGCAGCTGTCATTGAGGTTAGTATCAATGATGAGCAGTTTATTAAGCTGCTGAAAAAGGCCGAAGGGATTGCTTCTCGCATTCTTGCGTTGGGAATGCTGGTGGTCATTCTTTCGGCTACCTTTGATCTGGGATGGATTCTGGTGCAGCAACTATCAACACCGCCCTTAGGAAGAATCTCGGGGCGACTGGTGGAAATTTTTGGGCTGTTTTTGAACGTGTTGATTGCCTTAGAAATTTTAGAGAACATTACGGCCTATCTGAAAACGGATGTTTCTTCCCAAATCGTGGAAATGGTGATTGTGACATCCCTGATTGCCGTAGCCCGAAAAATCATCATTCTGGATATTGATCAACCCGATACGGTTGGCAAGCTGGTGGGACTGGCCGTAGCGATTTTTGCCATCTCCATCAGCTACTGGATTGTGCGAGTGATGAATCTCCGACAACGACGTCCCTGAGAACTCCTAGGGGAAGATGCCTAGACTGACAGAACTCTTCTTTCAAGCATTTTTGTCCTTGACGCTGTTGATTCGCATTAAAATCACTACAGATGATTCTTCAAGGGAGCTATGGTTGCTAAACTTCCCGAACAACGGATGCATACGGTTCGATGGATTCTAACCAGTGGATGGCTACTGCTGATTTTTTCACTTTTTTTGATCCGATTTCTCCCTGGTTTACTGATCCTAATAACCACCTGAGTCCGCTGAGCATTGATCCATCTCGATGCATCCAAGTGCAAGGTGTTTGTCTAGTGGAGCAACCCTATGCCCTGGGTACGACGATCTTTTGGGGGATCGCCGTACCCAGCTCAAGTTTTTATCCTCCTGATCTTTGGACATGAGTTGTGGCGACGCATTTGCCCCTTATCGTTTTTTGTCCCAAATTCCCAGAGCCTTGGGTTGGCAACGACAGTTCCAACGAGTGCATCCACAAACCGGAAAAGTTCGATATGAGCTGGCGAAGGTGAAGCCAGGTTCTTGGTTAGGGCGTCATTATTTGTATTTGCAATTTGGGTTACTCTACCTTGGTTTGTGTGCCCGAATTTTGGTGATCAACTCCAACCGATTGGCCTTGGGGCTATGGTTTACGGTGACGATTTTGGCTGCGATCGCCGTGGGTTTTCTCTATGGTGGCAAATCCTGGTGTCACTATTTCTGCCCTATGGCTCCCGTCCAAACAATTTTTGCTGAGCCCAATGCCTTATTCGCCACTCAAGCCCATGTCGGCGACCAAAGCATTACTCAATCCATGTGCCGAAGGGTGACGGATGATGGCAAAGAACAAAGTGCCTGTGTGGCTTGCCAGAAAACCTGCATCGATATTGATTCTGAACGCTCCTACTGGGATCAAATTCAACAACCACAACAGCCGTTTATCTACTATGCCTATGTCGGGTTAGCTGTTGGCTACTTTTGTTACTACTATCTCTATGCCGGGAATTGGGATTATTACTTTTCAGGAATCTGGACCCATCAAGAAAATCAGCTTGATACTTTATTTCATCCTGGCCTGTACCTATTCAATACCCCGATCCCAATTCCTAAGCTAGTTGCAGTGCCGCTCACCTTGGCCTTATTTAGTGTCGGATTTTACGGTTTAGGGCGATTTCTAGAGACTCAATATTTCACCTATATCCAAGACAGGAAGCAAGTCCTGAGTCCAGAATTGGTGCGGCATCGGATGTTTACCCTTTGTACCTTTAGTATTTTTAATTTCTTCTTTATCTTTGGTGGTAGACCCCTGATTTTGCTCTTGCCCCTCAGTCTACAATTCTTTTATGAAGGGATTCTAGTTGGGCTCAGTACACTTTGGCTTTACAAGACTTGGCAGCGATGCCCTGAACGTTACCTGCGTGAGAGCCTTGCCAGTCGCTTACAGCGGCAACTCAGTCGATTGCAATTGAATGTTGCTCAATTCTTAGAGGGGCGATCGCTCACAGACCTAACCACGGATGAAGTGTATGTGCTGGCGAAGGTGCTGCCGGGTTTCACCAAAAATAAGCGGTGTCAGGCCTACAAGGGAGTCTTGAAAGAGTCCTTGGAAGAAGGTTATATTAACACCTCCAGTAGCTTGGAAATGTTGCAACAGATTCGTAGTGAGCTTGATATTAGTAATGAAGATCATCGGTTAATTTTGGAAGAGCTGGGAGTAGAAGATCCAGAGCTGCTTGATCCAAATCGACAGCGATCGCTGGAAAATTTGGTGCGGCTGACTGGGTATCGCAAAGCCCTCGAGCGGGTGCTGTCCCTCCAACAGCGTTCAGCTCCGCAAATCGATGTTAAGGCCATGGGCAAAAGAACGATTCAAAACTTGCTGTCTCAAGAGCCAGAATCAATTCAACGCTTAGGCCGAGAATATTCCGTCACCCTGCGAGAAGAAGAGGAGATTCTTGGGAATTTTGATCCAGAAACGATGATTCTTCGACGGGCAGATTTATTGCTCCATCGCCTCGCTGATTTAATTCGATGCTACCAAGGGTTGAACCAGCCTTTATTGCACCAATGGGATGCTCCTTTAACCCTTTTGCGCGCTACGGTGAGGCTGAAAAAGCGGCTCTTGGTGACGGGATTGCTAGAAATTTTGGAGCATCTCGCCCCCCCCTCCTCATCGGCAGGGAGCACCGCAACTTCTGGTGGATTCGAGATTGCACTTACCCTTGCTAAGCTTTCACCCACGATCCTCCAGGATTTACTGGCGGAAAGCTCCTTACTTTCGGATCCTTCTCTCCGCTGGCAACTGCGTCTGAGTCCGGAGATTTTGGCTCTGTTAACCCACCCCAGTGAGCAGGTAACAACCTGTTCTTTGGAGTTATCCCTCGGCGAGATTACCACCCATTTAGTAGCCCTGGTTTTTGAACCAAATCCTCTGATCCAGTCAGTCAGCCTGTTTATGGTGTATCAACTCGATGCCCAGCGAGGTCGGGAGCAGGCCAGAAATTTGGTGGATTTTCACTATCAACTATCCCCGCTAGTGCAGGAGGTGGCGACCACCATTCTGGAACCAGCAACAACCTCAGCCCTGGAACTGGTGTCTTTTAAAATCCTTAGAAAAGTTAGTGTTCTTGTACAATAGCGACTTCTTTCGTGGCGTTCAGGGTGAAACCCTCATCCAATTGGCCGATCGCGCCGTCGTTAAGACCTACATTGCTCATGGATTAATCACGGAGCAGGGAGATACCTGTCGTGAGTTGTTATTGCTGATGGAGGGCAGTGCCCAAATTCAACGGTCTCTGCCAAATCATCCGATGATCACGCAAGACCTTTTGCCCGGTCGGGTGTTGGATGAATTAGAAGTACTGGCCCATACTCAACAGTCCAGTACCATCGTAGCAACGGCAACACCGACGCGATTGTTGGCAATTCCAGTTGATACGTTTGATGATCTGCTAGAACGAGATTGTGATTTTGCTAGGCGTGTCTTAGCGATGGAAAGCACCCATTTACAACAGCTGATTCAGCAACATCAGGTCGATGGCTAATTCAGTGATGGATGTCCCTTTCAAGAATTTTGCTGATGATCAATGATTCATCCTTGCAAGCATGGTTCCACCAAAAGTC
This sequence comes from Neosynechococcus sphagnicola sy1, assembly GCF_000775285.1. Taxonomy (NCBI): domain Bacteria; kingdom Bacillati; phylum Cyanobacteriota; class Cyanophyceae; order Neosynechococcales; family Neosynechococcaceae; genus Neosynechococcus; species Neosynechococcus sphagnicola. The sequence goes on from NZ_JJML01000053.1 coordinate 35,340, forward strand.
TGGGGTACTGGCGACAATGCACCGGAAGGAGCAGGCGATCGCACCCATTTTGAAACACCATCTTGGGATCGAAGTTGTTGTCCCTCTAGGACTGAATACCGATGAGTTCGGCACCTTTACCCGCGATATTAAACGTCCCGGTGATCAACTAAACGCCGCCCAACTTAAAGCCGAAAAAGCCCTAGCATTAACCGGATTGACCCTGGCATTTGCCAGTGAAGGAAGTTTTGGCCCTCACCCCTCGCTGCCCCTGCTGATCAGTGACCATGAAATTGTGTTGATGCGCGATCGCGATCAGGGGATCGAAGTGATTGGTCAAGCGCTTTCAACCACAACCAACTATGGGCATCAGTACGTGACAACCCTCGAGGCAGCTCTAGCCTTTGCCCAGAAAATTGGCTTCTCTGACCATGGTTTAGTGGCAATGTCGGATGCAGAGCAGATACAATCCTCACAAATATTTAAGGGGGTGACGCGGGAGTCTGAACTGGTAGAAATCGTAACTTGGCTACTGAAGAAATTTGGGCAAGCATATCTTGAAACCGATATGCGGGCAATGCACAATCCAACGCGGATGAAGGTGATTGCCGAAGCAACTCAGAATCTAATTCACAACCTTAGCCAACGTTGTCCCCAGTGTGGTTGTCCGGGATATACGGCTGTTGAGCACAAAACAGGATTACCCTGTGCCCTGTGTGGATTTCCTACCGATTTGAAATTGGCATCGACCCATCGATGCCAAAAGTGTGATTTCAGCCAGTTAATGTATTTCCCCAATGGACAAGAGTTCGCTGACCCAGCTCAATGTTTATACTGCAATCCCTAATCAATCGTCGTCATCGGCTCCAGGGAGCAGCTGCGATCGCTCGAATGCCAGGAGGGCAATCAGAAGGCTGCCGCCCAACAGACCCATCGCCAGACTAAAGGCCAAGATCACCCCGATCGGAATTTGGATGGACTGCCAGACAAAAAACTGGAGCGAAGCCGGGGTCGCGTTTTGCACGGCGAGGATGGCGATCGCGGCCATCCAGAGGGCGAACAAGCCAGCGGCCACCGCAGGAATCAAAAGGTGCATAGCTAAACGATGCGAGATTGCATAGCGACCAACTGCTGTTGGAGCGCCTGGGTGATTTGGGTGGCCTGTTCCGGGCTATGGGTTTCCAGGTAAACCCGCAACAGGGGCTCAGTTCCAGAGGCGCGGAATAGAACCCAACTGCCATCTTCGAGATATAATTTCAGGCCGTCTTGGTAGCCGATACGCTGCACCGGGATGCCAGCAACGGTCTGCGGTGGCTGATGCCTCAGGGAGTTTTAACAGCCAGGATTGCTCCATGCCACTCAGGGATCGATCAAAGCGATGGGTGAATCGAGGCCCTCCCGCCGAAGCGATCGCTTCGGCGGCCAGTTGACTCAAGGGTTTGCCCGCATAGGCGATCGCCTCGGCCACCAGCAGACCCGCCAAAATCCCATCCTTTTCAGGAATATGCCCCAGAATGCTTAACCCCCCCGACTCTTACCCCCCCCGATTAAGACCGAGGTCTGGCGCATCACTGCCCCGATGTATTTAAAGCCGACGGGGGTTTCATAGAGTTCCAAGCCATAGGCAGTCGCCAACTGATCTAACAGATGGGTGGTGGCAACGGTGCGGACAATCGCGCCTGTTTTGCCTTTGTGGAGCAGGAGGTGCCGGGCCAATAGCAACAAAACGGTGTCAGCACTGAGGATATTTCCCTGGTTGTCCACGATCCCAAAGCGATCTCCGTCGCCATCCGTGGCCAGTCCGAAGTCGGTTTGGTCATGCTCCACAGCAGTTATCAGTGCCGACAACTGTTGAGGACTGGGTTCGGGCAGTCCCCCTCCGAACAACACGTCCCGGTAGTTATGGAAGGATGTGACCTGGCAACCACAAGCGGTCAATGCGGTATCTAAGTAGCCCCGAGAGGTGGAGTAAAGAGCATCGTAGCTAACCCGGAGTCGGGCGCTGCGAATACGTCCCTGATCCACTTGGGAGTAGAGGAACTTGAGATAGTCTGGCTGGGGATCAAAGGGGAAGATAGCAGGATTATCGCCGACCATCTGTTTGGGCGGGAGGGTTTCGCCCCCTGACAATTGAGCCACAATCCCATCCGTAATCTCTGTGGTGGCTGGCCCCGCATAGTCGGGAATGTACTTGAGCCCACAGTAGTTAGGCGGGTTGTGGCTGGCCGTAAACATCAGTGCCCCAGCAGCGTTCAGATGCTTGACCTGGTAGGCGATCGCAGGGGTTGGGCAATCGCGTTCGGCAATCTTCACCCTCCAGCCCAGGCCAGCCAGAGTTTCAGCAGCTGCCTCAGCAAAGCGATCCGCAAGAAACCGGGTATCGTAGCCAACGATCACCGGACGTTCTGGACGGTATTTAGGTTGCAAGTAACGAGCGATCGCCTGAGTCACTTGACGTACTTTGGCGAACGTAAAGTCTTGAGCAATGATCCCCCGCCATCCATCGGTGCCGAAGTGAATCTGCCGTGAACTGCTGCCTACACCCATAGTCTGACTGAATTTCTCGACCGCAACCCTCACTGTAACGCTTCTGTCTGGCAAGTAAAACCCAGGAGGGAGTCTCGGTAATCTTCAACTGCAACACCTTCTAAGTTTAAGATCTGAGTGAATAGTGGCTGCATATCCGTGGAAGTGTATAGCTCATAACACTATCATGCTCAATCCTGAAGATCCAGACTGAGATAAATGGTGTTGAGATAAAGATTGAGATAGGCTGGAATCTTCTTTAGAAGGGCCTTTTTGAGTTTTTCACAACTCGATTCGTGGGCATTTTCAGAACACAGGCATCCGTTCGTATAAGTCCAAACTCAACATTGTTCGGGGGGCTATGCGCTCCTACTTAGCTGCTCCTTTGTTCTCTCTTTTACCAACCGCGTAAGTCCTGACGATATTAACGACCCAACTACCCAGTCCATAACTGGTTAAAATAGACCCACCAACTTGGCACTCAGATCCCACAGTCGCTCAGCCTTTTCATCGTCACGGGCTTGGGGGGAAACTTTCTGTACAAAGGAGGTGCCGTTTTTCTTCTGGCGATTTCCCCAGCTCCAATAGGCACCCGATTGACTGTATTCCGGATCAGCAATCACTGCTGCCACCCGTTCCCCCGACAGTTCCTGAGAGACATATCCCCCCGTGATATTTTTCTGGAACCAAGGAAAGAGTTTTTGAAACAGCGGATAGTGGTTGCGGAATAGGGGCGTGTCTGCAACACACCCAGGATAGAGAGAGCTAAAGGTGATGCCAGTTGAACTGTGATAGCGCCGATGGAGTTCCCGCATGGTCAGCACGTTGCAGACCTTACTGTCCTTGTAAGCTTTGACGGGCTCGAACTGCTTGCCATCAATCATGGAAATCGGTGCTTTGAATCCCGCTGCAAAACCCTCCAGATTTCCTAGGTCTGGGCGGGGCGGAATCTTCCCTCCTAGCTCATCGGGGTTGTGGGTCACCGTGCCTAGAATTACCAGTCGCTTGGCCGCAGCCGTTGACTTTTTCAGATCCTCAAGCATAAGGTTGCACAGGAGAAAATGACCCAGGTGATTGGTCGTCATTGTCAATTCATAGCCTTCGGGGCTACGCAACGGCTCCTTGAGCAAAGGCATATAGATGGCAGCATTGCACAACAAAGCATCAAGGGTTAAGTCCCTAGCTCTGAAGTTGATGACAAATCGGTGCACACTCTCCAAGGAACCGAGGTCGAGATGAATCAGGGTGTAGCTGTCCGGTGCCATGCCCACTGATTGGGCAGCTTGAGCTGCTTTCTCTAAGTCGCGGCAGGCCATCACGATATGCCATCCTTTTTGAGCAAGTGCTTTCGCGGTGTACAAACCAACGCCCGAGGAGGCACCTGTGATTACGACTGTTAATTTCTGATCTTGTCCCATTTTTGTTAAAGCTTCGTTGATCGCCGTTAATCGTATTCAATGATCTCATACAGTTATGCCAGCAGCGCTTAATTTTTGTGGGTTGGGGGTGACCTCCTGGCTAGTTTTTTTGATCCAGACGCAGGGCTTGCTCTAGGGCTATCTTTTCCCTGGCTCTGGAAGCATAGGGCTGTAGTTGTTTAGCGTCCCAACCTGAAAGAATACATAGATCCTCTAAAGCAATTCCCCGCATCAACATTTCCACACACCAAGTCTGCTGGGCTTGTTCAATTCTAGGGGCGTGACCTGCCGGGGTGAGGTATCCTTCAGTGACGGCTTGCCATTGCTGAAGGAGTTCAATTTCCGAGAGCGGTTGCCCAGCCTCATTGAGAAATAGAGCGGTTTGATTGTCCTTACGGCTTTTGAGCCAGCGAGTGAGGGGATTGTTTGTGGAGGAACCATAGCGCTTGCCTAAAATCCATTGATTGACGGGAACTTGGCGAATGGCTCCTGGGGTAATCTGTAAAATTTGCTGGTGAGTATTGCTAATAAGGTGAGTTCGTTCCAGTTGGATCAGTTCCTGAGAACTGAGTCCGGCAGCAAACAGGAGGTACACCCCGGCATATTCTTGCAACCCTAGTTTTTTAGACTGTTGCAGGAGGGTGTGAACTAAGTGGGCGGGTAAGTCAGCAACTTTTTCGGGAGCAATGTTGGCCGCCCTTAACTTGGGTCTATCGAGATCCGCAGGTTCTCCACCAGCGTCTGAATTCTGAGACACTGCCCCGTGCAAAAACAGCGTTACTAGATGCTCTAAAAAATCATCCCGATCTTGCCATAGTTCATGGAATTCGCTGGTAAATTCAATCACGGCATACCCGAGTAGCATGCCATTCAGCAAACTGGCTAACTTTTCAGCTGCGAGATGGGTGTGCAGTTGGCCTCGCTGCATCACGGTCGCAAAATATTCGGCAACATAGCGATTAGCTTGGGTGAAGCCCCGACCCAGGGCTTCGCGATTCTCAGAGGGATACTGTCCGGCCTCGCCGACAACGGAGCGCACCACCTCTGGAACCGCCTCTAATGCTTGTAAGCAAGCGGTTGCATAGTCCTTGAGCGCTTGATAAACACTGCTGGTCTGGCTAGTCTGCTGAATCAGCGTTTGCCCCAACTGGGTAAATACAGCCGCTTCTTCAATCACGGCTAGGAGCAGGCCATGCTTATTACCGAAGTGGCGAAATAGGGTGACTTCATTGACATCTGCCAATTCTGCAATCTGCTTGGTTGTGGTTTCTGTTACCCCCTGAGACGCAAATAACTCCAGCGCTGCTTGAATCAATCGCTGGCGAGTGGGATGTCGTTGAGCCGTCATAGATAAAATGCAAGTGTCACTTGCAGAAAAAAGAAATCGTTGTTAAGCTACAAAATGTAAGTGCTACTTGCATTCCCTGTTCTTACTGTAGCTGCTTTCTTCGCTGGTGCAAGGTTGAGTCCGTCTACAGAGGGCCGAGGGAACTATAACGGATCAGGCAATTTGATCTCTGACATCTCAATCAAGGATAGTTATGACCTCCAATTCAATTCAAACGGCTCCCAAGGAAGCGTCACTCCAGCTGAGCTGGACCAATGTGGTGTTCTTCGGCTCAATGCATGCGATCGCGATGTTGGCTCCCTGGTTTTTTTCCTGGTCAGCCTTGGGCGTGACGATATTTCTGCACTGGTTGTTCGGCAGCATTGGTATTTGCTTGGGGTATCATCGCTTGTTAACCCACCGGAGTTTGCAGGTACCGAAGGTTTTAGAGTATGTGATTGCTGTGATTGGGGCTTTAGCTTTGCAAGGTGGCCCGATCTTTTGGGTCGCTGGACACCGTCTGCATCATCTGCACACCGAAGATATTGACAAAGATCCCTACTCAGCTCGCCGAGGTTTTTGGTGGAGTCATATGCTGTGGTTGTTCTACCCCCAGGGGGATTTTTTTGAGTACGAAGCTTATAAGCAATTTGCCCCGGATTTAGCCAAAGACCCCTTCTATCGCTGGCTCAATCGTTATTTTCTATTGCTACAGCTTCCCCTGGGAGTTGGCCTATTTGTTATTGGCGGTTGGTCATTTGTTATCTATGGCGTGTTCTTAAGGGCTGTTTTGCTCTGGCATAGTACGTGGTTGATCAACTCTGCAACTCATCTAAGAGGGTACCGAACCTTTTACACGAATGATAATTCTCGAAATCTTTGGTGGGCAGCAATTCTGACCTATGGGGAAGGCTGGCATAATAACCACCATGCTCACCCTAATGTGGCAAAAGCTGGCTGGAAATGGTGGGAAATAGATATGACGTGGTGGTCAATTCAACTTCTAAGAAGCTTAGGGATAGCCCAAAAAGTTGTGCTACCGCCCGTGATCGAAAATACTTAAAAACTAGCTGCGATCGCCGTTAGGTATGCGATGAAAATCCCATCATTTTTCAAGTAAGTGAAGCTTAATAAGTTCAGTACTTAGGCAATACCATAAGTGTTGAATGATACCAAACATAAGCCTAGCCTGCTGCTTGTTCGGCCTCAGGTCGAACAAGCAGATTTCCAAGAACCATACTGACCGATACGAATAGTAGTTGCAATTTTTCCGAAAGAGTTCACTCAAAAACTTGAGTGAACTCTTTCGCATTAACTCCAGATGAACCAAGCACAGAGACGCTATTTACTTAGATGCATTGAGTTTGCTAGCCATATCCAAGAAAGATGTCATATTGGCACCAGGGCTGCGACGCCCCCCATTTGAACTCTCGATCGGGTTCAAGTAGGTGGGGGCAAATGATACCGTCGGTGCAGGGAGGTTAAGGGTCTTGGCAGTTGCTGCCAAGGGTGCTGCTGCGGCTGGGGGTTTAGCAACAGGAGCAGCCGATGGCATCTCAACGGGCGCAGGTTTGACAACTTTTTCCACCTTTTGACTGGAATCCTGGTCGACGGACTTCGCCGAAGACGGAGAACTCCCTTGATACTCCATGAAGTACTTGGATTTGGGTTTAAATAAGCCGCTGAGAAATGCAAAAATTCCACCAACGAGATTCTTAAGTAGCCGAATCATAGGAGGCACCGTTTAAGTTACAAGAATTGTTAAGGACAAAAGCTAAGATTTATTATGAAAGCTAATTCTAGGTATCAGCGCAAGTTCTTTATATTTGTTTACAGTAATTTATAATTCTGCCTGAAAATCTCATCTTCAGGTGTTTGCCCCCGTCTCTCATTGAACTTAGGACAGCCATCAACAACCCCTGAAGGCTAAAAGAGCCGCACCATAGGCGGCATCTCCAGATGCCGCCTGCCTGAAGGTCACGCCCAATTGTCGAGCCCGAATCTGAGACCAAGCAGTATTGGCAGCCCCTCCTCCGGCTGTGTAGATACAGGATAGAGGCGTTGCACCCAACGCTTGTAGCTGGGCATAACCCTCGGCCTCGATGCGCGCCATGCTTTCAAGTAAGCCATGGAGAAATGTCACGGCATTGCTGGGGCGCGGCTGAAGCCGTGGCTGGAGTTGGGGATCATTGATGGGGAAGCGTTCTCCTGGCTTGAGCAAGGGGTAGTAATTGAGGGCACTCTCCTGATGGGTGGGAATCTGCTGGCTGAGGTATTGGAGTTGTTCAACGGTAAAGAACTGTTGTAGGACTGCGCCCCCTGTGTTGGAAGCCCCCCCCACCAGCCAGCGATCGCCCAGACGATGGCTGTAAATCCCAAAGTGGGCGTTTTCTACGGGGATATGACTCAACAGCTTCAGCACCAGGGTAGATCCCAGGGATGTGACTGCATCCCCAGGCACCTGTGCCCCACTGGCTAAAAAGGCGGCAATGCTATCGGTGGTGCCTGCACACACCTGGCAGTCAGGGGGTAAGCCCAGCTCCTCACCCACGGATGGCAAGATGGGGGCGATCGCTTCTCCAGGGACTCGAACCGAAGGCAATAAATCAGCGATCGCCAAGCGGGTCAACCAGTCGGGATAGCAGAAATGAACGACATCGTAACCCAGCTTTAAACTATTGTGATAGTCACTGACCCCCAGTTGACCATGGAGCAAATAGGCCAGCCAGTCCGCTTGATGCAAGAGATAGCGAGCCGCTGAAAAATGTGACTGCTGCTGCCACCACAGGAGTTTAGCCAGACTGGAGGTGGCACTCAAAACAGGATGATCGGGGGGAGCAATCCTCTGGAGGGTCGGGAGAACAGCCTGCCCTCGATCATCGTTATAGAGTAAGGGCTGATCCAGAGGATTCCCAGCGCGATCGCACAGCAACACCGTGGAAGAGGTACCATCAATGGCGATCCCACGAATCTGGTTGCGAAGTTCTGTCGGAAAGTCTCTGATTAAGCTAAAAAGGGCGATGCGCCAAGTGGCAGTTCTATCACGATTGTTGCCGAAGGTGTATCGGGTTTCAGCCAACTGCTGCTCGTGGGCATCCATGACCACAGCTCTGGCTCCCGAGGTGCCAAAGTCAATGCCTAGATAAAAAGCAGGGTCAATGATCATGGGGGTTAGTATAGGCGAACCCAAAGAGTCCAATCGTTGCTGCTCATTACTGAACTCCAGGCTTACCGAACAAGACCAATCGCCCCCTCCACCTTGGCATTTTGCAAGACGGCTCCCTGAAAGCTGGTGCCTAACAAAACTGCATTTCGCAAGTCAGCACCACTGAGGTTGGCTCCCTGGAAATTTGCCCCCCGCAGATCAGCGCTAACTAGAATCGATTCCTGTAACTGGGCATTGTTGAAGGTAGCCTCAACGGCGGCTACCCCTCTCAGATCAGCCTGTTGGAGCTGGGTATTACTCAGATTGGCGCGGTGCATTTGGGCACGACGGAGATAGGTTTTACTGAGGTCAGCACCCATGAGATTCGCCTCCTCCAGGTTGGTGCCGTACAGGTAGCTATTGTTCAATTTGGCATTACTCAGATTGGCCTTGGTGAGCACTGCTAGGGTAAGATTCACTGCACGCAGATCTGTAGCCATCAGATTTGCGCCTGTGAGGTTACTGTTGTTCAAATTTGCCCCCCGCAAATTCAGGCCACTGAGATCCGTATTACTAAGGTTGGTACGACTTAACTCCGTTGCCGCCAGCACAGCCCCCCGAAGATTTGCGCCTTGTAAATCACAACGACTGAAGTTAGTGTCACTCAAGAACAAACCTTGGAGATTCGCTTGGGCAAGATTAGCATTTTCTAGAATGGTGCGGAGCAGGTTCACCCCTGCCAAATTTGCCCCTCTCAAATTCGCCCCTCTCAGGTTACTGGCGGTCAAGTTCCCTCCCTTAAGGTTGACCCGACGGAAGTTGGTCGCCACTGCGGAGACCTGACTGAGGTTGACGTTGAGCAGATTCGCTCCTGTTAAATTGGCACCATCCATCTGGGCATGGCTGAGGTTGCCCTCCTTTTAAATTCACCTGTTGCAGATTGGCACGTTTTTAAGTTGGCAGATGGTAATTGCGCCTGCTGGAGATTGGCGGTCATGAGGTTGGCTTGACTGAGGTTACTCCCGCTGAGGTCTGCCCCTGCTAGGTTGGCATTTAACAGTCGAGCACTGGTCAGGGATGCACCACTCAAGTGAGCCTGTTGCAGATCGGCAGCTTCCAGATTTGCGCCTTCTAAATCCGCCCCTGCCAAATTGGCACCTTGTAGGGCTGCCTCTCGCAGATCACAGCCCCGACAGTGTTTGGTTGCCAACAGTTGCTGCACTTGTTCAGGCTTGGCAGCCCAAGCTGGGGTTGACAGGCAAATGAGGCTCAATAGCCCTACGACAGACCATTGTAGAGGGGTTCCAACTAGGGGAGTGGGCATGCTTATATACCTTCGTTGTCTTCTGGATTTTAACGCTGCCCTGTCGCCAGCGCATAATCGAAGCAGTGCTCAATTGAATGAACGATAGGAATGACAATCCCAGTAATTGAATGGCAAGTCACGGATGCCAGCGATCGCCTAGATCGATATCTCGCCGATTGTTTACCGGATATATCGCGATCGCACCTCCAGCGGTTAATTGAACAGGGGCAGGTATGGGTCAATGGTCAGGTGTGTACCTCGAAAAAGGTAGGGATTCAAGCGGGGGATCGGCTACAGGTCGCCATTCCCGAACCCCAACCCTTGAGTCTAGAGCCAGAGGCTATCCCCCTAGAGATTCTTTACGAAGATGACGCCCTGCTGATTGTCAACAAACCCGCTGGCTTAGTAGTGCATCCAGCACCGGGTCATGCCAGTGGTACCCTTGTCAATGCTCTGTTAGCCCATTGTCCCCACCTACCCGGCATTGGCGGCGTACAACGCCCTGGAATTGTCCATCGCTTGGACAAAGATACTAGCGGTGCGATCGCGATCGCCAAAACCGATCAAGCCCATCATCATCTTCAGGCTCAACTGAAAGCAAAAACAGCTCGACGGGAGTATTTGGGGGTTGTCTATGGTGTTCCGGCAACCAACAGCGGCAGCTTAGATTTTCCCATTGGTCGTCATCCTATTGACCGCAAGAAAATGGCCGTGGTGCCAGAATCCGCAGGCGGGCGACGGGCCATCACCCACTGGCGCATCGAAGAACGCCTAGGGAACTATACTCTGATGCACTTTCAACTAGAGACCGGGCGTACCCATCAAATTCGAGTCCACAGCGCCAAAATGGGGCATCCGATCGTGGGGGACTCGGTTTACAGTTCTGGTCGCTTCGTCGGTGTTAACTTACCCGGTCAGGCCTTACATGCTTGGAAATTGCAGCTCCAACACCCGCAGTCTGGTCACTGGATTAGCGCCATCGCCCCGCCACCAGAAAGCTTTACCACCCTCCTCACCATCCTGCGGCGACGGATAACTGTGTGAACGGTTCCAGATTTTTGTTTACAGTAATATACATTAAGCCTTGATGACGACCAGCCACTCCAGCCATCAAATTGGATTATTTAGGAGTGTAGGCAAGGTCTTTTAGTCACTTTTTTATGTCAAGAACAAAGACTTTAAAACATCCTCTAAATCTGATCCAAAACCCATTGAAATGCTTTTTGGGAATCAGATATTAAGTTAGTAATCATTTTCCTCATTCCAAACCAATGCCAGCAAGGTTGCAAATAAAATCGGAAGACTGTTCTCCCCTAGGGCAATTAATTCTTCAATACCTGGAAGAGCAGGGGATCAGCATGAACCATCTGGCTGAATTGTCTGGGATTCCGCAACCGAGGCTGCGTGGGGCTTGCTTTAAGGGCACCTGCCCGACACCTGAGACCTTGAGGAAAATGGCTAGAGTCATAGGAAAACATCACCTAGAGTTGTATACTTTAGCCTATAAAGGTAGAATTGAGAATCTCCCGGAAGACACCGATGATAGCTCTCTGGATTTAATCATGCGGGAACTGTTTGAAACTGCCAGAGAACTAGGATTAACGGCACCAAAAATCCGCCCATCGAAAGCAAAAATTCATAAAGCCCTTCTAGAACTAGGGTTTAGCCCAGAAAATGATGAATGTGCTTAATCTGAACTGGTTTATAGCAATTTCCCAATGAATGAGTTACAACTCCTTGGTTAGAATTCAGAAGCTAGGAGTCAGAGTCACAAAACTCTCCTGGCTTCTGAAGTCAGAATCTAGTGACCGTGAGGGAGAACCGCTATAAAACTTAAAGAGCGGAAACTGCCTATGAATGGACGACAGTTCCCGCTCTCTCACAGTTGTTAAGTCTATCTATCTTTTGCGATAGGGAACTGTACTTTCGATATCAATGTTCATGGCTGAAATCCGTTGAGGCAATTTGCCTTGAGGATTGATACCTCTTGCCATATCTAGGAATAGAGCCGGGTTACCTGCGGTCGGCGTTCTATCTGGTGCAATGTAGCTGCGGATAATTGTTTGCCATACAAATTGTGGGAAGCCCAACTTGGCTCGATGGTAGGCATCGTAGCGAGGAGACTTGATGTTGAACGGCAGTTCACCGCTGACACGGCTGGGCAATACCCGCCGTCGCTGATAGGGAACTGTATTCTCACCAAAGGCTTCGATGT
>NZ_JJML01000054.1 GCF_000775285.1 Neosynechococcus sphagnicola sy1
TTTTCTTAAATTCATATTAGAATACGATATAGCACGAGACACCTGTTAAAATGGCTGAATTCTTGTGCTATATCGTCGATCGCTAACCTAACTAGTGAGCAGGAAAAGTTTACTTGCCACACTTCCTGCTCACTGTCGCATTTACTCCATTTCTCAGAATCATCACAGTCCCATACCCTAGATCAAGCCCAGTCGTCGCAGTAGCCGCAAGAGTGGTAATCTTTCCAAAATATCTTGACTACTGTCCAACCTAGATATCATCGTAACCTGCGGCAGCTGTTTGCTGCTGACAATCGCTGAATTCAATGACTTTGTTGACATCGCCTGCTGTGTTAGATCCAACTGCTCTTTACCTACAATGCCCATTTTGCTTGAATTGAAGGCACTCGCAGGGGGTGAGTTGAATATACTCGCAGTCACCAGACCAAGAATCAGACCTAAGCTGACAAATTTATTGTTCATTTAGTCCTCGACAAAATGTATAATAACGCTGTTTTCAATGACGTTATTTTCAACCTTCTATAGCTATTACGAAGCTCAGATGAACTTGGATCACTCCGATCATCTAAATTTCGGAAAAAGTTGTGTCCTAGGCTCTCCTTTCGTGGGGTAGTGACCTTCCTGGACGTTTAATGAACAATGAGATGGTTTCGGGGATCGGTTGAGCACGGTTGAACTCATGGGCAAAAAATAGGGCGTGCAGGCATAGAGGAGCAGCTGAAGCGAACTTCTCAGAATTCAATCAGGCCGCCCCTAATGTCCGCCTTCGGGAAAGCCAGCACCGGGAAAGCTGAGGCAAGGAAGCCGCCGCAGCCATTGAGAACGAAAGCCCCCGTCAAGTCTCTAAGCTTACTCCAGTTGAGGGGTCAACGAGATTCATGGGGTGGTTGCCGAAGTTTGCAATAACTGGGAAGGTTGACTGAGAGGCTGCGACAGCTCAATCACTAGTCTAAGGACGCTGGGTTCACGGCCTGGTGGGTGCGGTTTAGATGGGCGGTCTAGGCTGCTGAGATCCTCTTCTATCCGTTACTCAAAGCACTATCCTGATGCGGTTGGAAGTGCAAAAATGGAGCCGGGGAACCACCCCAGTTTTTTGATCGCCCAATAGAATTAGCTAAGGTGAAGAAAGTAGAGTCGCCATAATTCTCCCTAGGCTGCCATAAGCCCTGATCTGGGAATTTCCTAGCCTGGGCTTTCCCCTCTAGTTATAATCGTTATCTTTTTTGTGTCTAGCTTATGACTCGCGTGCAGAATCCAGTGTCTGAAAATTCTCCTCAAGCCGCCCAGTCCGAAAATCCCTGGTTAGAGGCGCTAAAAACCCTTGGCTTAAGCGCAATTCTAGCCTTTGGTATTCGTACATTTGTCGCGGAGGCTCGCTACATTCCATCTGGATCGATGCTACCCACCCTGGAAATTAACGATCGCCTGATTGTTGACAAAATGAGCTATCACTTCCAGAACCCGCAACGGGGGGACATTATTGTCTTCAACCCAACGGCACGCCTAGAAGCGCTCAATTTTCATGATGCCTTTATCAAGCGGATTATTGGCCTTCCAGGGGAGACAATCCAAGTCAAGGGCGGTCGAGTCTATGTGAATAACCAGCCCCTACGGGAAGCCTATATTGCGGATTTACCCCAGTACGACTATGGCCCAGTGACGGTGCCGCTGAACTCCTATTTGGTGTTAGGGGATAACCGAAATAACAGCTACGACAGTCATTATTGGGGCTTTGTCCCCCGTCAGAATATTATCGGTCGGGCGGTGGTACGTTTCTGGCCCCCCAATCGCCTGGGTGGTCTGGGAGGGCATCCGACCTATTAAACCCTCAACTACCGATTGATCTCCAGGTTTGCACCACTTGCCCCACTAGGGTCTGACCTAACCAAGGGGTGTTACTGGCTCGAGATTTTAAGGTTTGGGAATCGACTACCCAGGTTAGGTCTGGATTAAAGAGGGTTAGTTCTGCGGGTTGGCCAGGGACTAGCAGGGCAGGGGACTGCTGTAAACAGAGGGCTGGGCGAGTGCTCAGACAACTCCACAGTTCCAGTGCTGACCAGAGACCTGGGGTCACTAACCCCTGCCAGAGTAGGGGTAATGCCAATTCTAGCCCCATCGCGCCGGGGGGTGCCTCGGCAAAGGCAACGGTTTTTTCTTCGTAGGTATAGGGAGCATGATCGACAGCGATCGCATCGAGAATCCCCTGTTGTAGACCTTCTCGCAGGGCTGTTTGATCCCCAGGATTCCCAAGGGGAGGGTCGAGGCGCAGGCAAGGATCATAGGTTTGGAGGTGATCACTGTTGAGTAAAACATGCATCCAGGTGGTGCTGGCAGTGATGGGTAATCCCCGTGCCTTCGCTTCCTGAATCAGTTCCACACTGCGAGCGGTTGAGATGCGCATCAGATGCACGGGAGTGCCTGTAGCTGCTATCAGTTCCAGAAGGGCTGCCAGGGCTGCCGTTTCAGCAATGACTGGATTCCCAGGTAGCCCCAGCTGTAAGGAGGTTAAGCCCTCTCGCATCACTCCGTTCCCGGTTAAATTGAGATCACAGGGCCAAAGGGCAACGGGTTTGGCTAGGGGTTGCAGATATTCCAGCGATCGCCGCACTATCCCAGAATGGTTGAGAGCCTTACCATCGGTAAATCCCACCACACCGGCTGTAGCCAGATCGGCGAATTCAGCCATCTGTGTCCCCTGGGTCTCTAAGGTCAAAGCCCCCCACACCTGCACTTGCAGAGGCAAATTTCCCATCCCTAATTGACGGCAGTGAGCCTGCAATCCCTCCACCTGAGACGGATGATCTAGGGCAGGCTGGGTATCGGGGAGCAGGGTCACACGTGTCCATCCCCCGGCGATCGCGGCTTGCGCCAGAGACATCAGGGTTTCTCGTGCTTCAAACCCTGGTTCCCCCGAGTGGCTATAAAGATCAACCAACCCCGGCCCCAAAACCCAACCCTGACAGTCTCGGATCTGTGCATCCGCTGGCCAATCAACTACCGGATCCGCGATCGCTTGGATGATCCCCTCCACCATCAGAACATCGGCAACCCGATCCGTCGCTGATACTGGATCTAACACCCGAACCTGTCTGAGCAGCTCACTGGTCATGGAACATTTTGTCGTTGGCAATCTGCTGGCAGCGTTTTACTCTAGTCAATGATGTTGGGTGATCAAAGAGATAGCGATTCCTATAATGTCAGACAGGAACTACGTTGTCACGGCTTCACCCCACCCATGTCTGATCCCAGTCTTCCCCCTTTGATCCAGCAGATGTTACAGCCGGGGTTTTATCCCCATCTAGTAACCGAACCGATCCAACTGCTGCAAACCCATGTGTCTTACGTGCTGCTGACGGGGGACTATGCCTATAAGCTGAAAAAGCCCGTAAATTTTGGTTTTCTCAATTTCTCGACCCTGGAACAGCGACAACATTTTTGTACGGAGGAACTGCGACTGAATCAGCGGGGGGCAGGGAATCTTTATCTGGCTGTTTTGCCAATTACCCAAGCGGGCAGTCAGTTCCAGTTAGAAGGGCCAGGAGAGACCGTCGAATATACGCTCAAAATGCGCCAGTTTCCCCAGGAGGGTCTGTTCCTGCATCGCTTTGAGCAAGGTCTGCTCACCACCGTTGAGATGGAGGAACTGGGACGGGTGGTGGCGGCCTTCCATGCCCAGTCTCAGACCAGTGCCTACATCGACAGCTTTGGGGAAATCTCCCAGATTCGGGCGGCGATTGATGAAAACTATCAACAGACCGAGAAATATGTGGGAGGGCCGCAAACCCAGGCGCAGTATCAAGCAACCCGACACTTTACGGATGAATTCTTTGCGGGTCGTCAGGCCTTCTTTGCTAGCCGTATCCAGAATCACTGGATACGGGAATGCCATGGGGATCTCCACCTGAGAAATATCTGTGTATGGAACCACCAGATCCTGCTGTTTGACTGCATTGAGTTTAATGAGCCCTTCCGCTTTGTCGATGTCATGTACGACGTGGCCTTTACCGTCATGGACTTGGAGGCACGCCATCGCCCCGACTTGGGGAATGCCTTTTTGAATACCTACATTGAGCAGACAGGGGACTGGGAAGGACTCCAGGCACTGCCGTTGTATTTGAGTCGTCAAGCTTACGTGCGCGCCAAGGTCACCTCCTTCTTGTTAGATGACCCGACAATTCCCGCCGCGATGAAACAAGAGGCTGAACAAACCGCTGCTCACTACTACCGATTGGCCTGGGAATACACCCAGCCCCGAACTGGCCAGCTCATAATTATGGCGGGGCTATCTGGGTCGGGTAAAAGTACAACTGCGCGGCATTTGGCGCGGCAGATCGGAGGTATCCATATTCGCTCTGATGCGGTGCGCAAGCACCTGGGGGGAATTACGCCCCAGGAACGGGGCGGCTCAGAGCTTTACACCCCAGAGATGACGCAGAAAACCTATGACCGACTGCTGGAACTGGGAATTTTACTGGCAACTCAAGGGTTCTCGGTGATTCTAGATGCCAAGTATGACCGTCAGGGGTTGCGATCCGCTGCGATCGCCGAAGCCCAAGCCCACAAACTCCCGTTGAAATTGTTCTATTGCACGGCCCCGTTGAACGTCCTGGAAGAGCGGCTCCACCAGCGCACGGGAGATATTGCAGATGCTACCGTTGAGGTGTTAGCACAGCAGTATTTTGAACCGTTAACTGAGGTGGAAACCCCTTGGAGCCAAACCATAGACACCACCCAACCTCTGGATAGCCAACTCTAAGACAGTGCGACCCGTTGCTCCTTGGAGTTAAACTGCCCCCTCACCACCTACCGAATCGCTTAGGAGTTGAAGGGTTTTAGCCTAACAGGGGAATCTGGAGCTGCTCTTGCAGCTGGGCACGTAACTGCTGGCAAAAGGCTGAGCGCTGGTCAAATCGTGTGGTGCGGATCGGCTTGCGCTCTGCATCCAGCATCCAGCCATAGTCACTGCTGAGACGCAGTTTTTCTTGCCAGTCAGAAATTGAGATAATCAGTTGAGGGGACGGACTGTTGTCGTGGTCTTTGACCCGGAATACATAGTTATAGGTATTCTGACTAGCCGCCGCCACGGTTGAAGGCTGACCATACAGATCCGCCAGTCGCATCTTGACCTGCTCTGGGAGTCCGGGTTGTTCTAGCTCTTCGAGGGTACGGACGGCAAGGGTCAGGGCAAAGTAGAATTCTTCTACGGGGATAAATGCGAGTTGCACAGCAGCAGCCTTGAGAAAACATTCCTTCATTGTATGAATCGACGGTCGTTTTTTAATCAGTACCGCGACCCTCGCTCTGGCTGAAGCTTTAGCTAGTTGTAGTACTGCCAACCAAATCTTAAGTATCCAACTCCTGCAAGGCTCACTCCCTCCCCAAATTGTCGAAGCATTTCGTAAGTCGCTGCAATCGACCTCTCTGGGATCATCGATTTTAAAGTTTACCCCCGAAGCTCAGTTGCAGTTGATCTTTGAGCGACTCCAGCACTGGCAGCAGCTCTCAGAGCCGTCGGCAGCCCAGGGGGCATCCTCACCCTTGAACCATCGCCGGAGTAGTGGGGCGATAGCAGATTTAGTTACCCTAGGGGATTATTGGCTGGCAACCGCCATTCGCCAGGGGCTGTTGCAACCCTTGGAGGTAAACTCGCTCCAGCATTGGGTCTCCCTACCCAGTCGTTGGCAAGCCCTGGGACGGCGCGATCGCCAGACCGGACAACCCGATTCCCAAGGCGCGGTATTTGCTGCGCCCTATCGTTGGGGCACGACCGTGATTGCCTACCGTCGCGATAAATTTCAGTCCTTAGGCTGGACTCCATCGGATTGGTCTGATCTCTGGCGACCGGAACTGCAAGGCAAAATTTCCCTCCTGGATCAGGCACGAGAAGTGATTGGCTTCACCCTCAAACAGCTGGGACAGTCTTACAACACCCTGGATTTGTCCGCTGTCCCTGGTTTAAAATCTCGACTTCAGTCGCTCAATCGCCAGGTAAAGTTCTATCGTTCCACAGATTATTTACAACCCCTGCTGCTAGGGGATACTTGGCTGGCAGTCGGTTGGTCTGCGGATGTGCTGGCTGCTTTGCCATTAAACCCGCAAATTGCTGGGGTGATTCCCCTATCGGGAACGGCATTGTGGGCGGATCTGTGGGTACGACCCCACGGGGCTTCCCCCTCGGATCTGGTGAACCCCTGGATTGATTTCTGCTGGCAACCCGCGATCGCCACCCAACTCTCTTTATTGAGTAAAGCTACTTCGCCCATCGTCAATGGGTTGAACCCGGAGGTGCTACCCACGGCGCTACGGACAAATCCACTACTGTATCCGGCTGCCGCGATTCTGGAGCGGAGTGAGTTTCTGGAGCCATTGCCAGCCTCAGCCCTTGCCCAATATCAAAGTTTCTGGCAGCAGATGCGAACTGTTACCTAGGAGTTACCTAGGGGACGGTGTTGGGAGTCGCCAGACCCATTCTCGACCGGAGTTATTCAGCAACAGCGCACAGGTCAGAGGGGGGGCGGTAAAGTCACAGGTATAGGTTGCCAGCAGTACTTGTTGGCGGTTAAAGATCCGCAAATTATATCCAAAACCACGGGCAACGGTGCCCATGTGGTGGACAAAGGCATAGCGCTCTAAGTAATCCAGGGAATTCCAGTCGGGACGGCTGACCACCAAATCTATCCGAGCGGGGATGGGAGGAGCCGCTGGATAGGCCAACCAATTTTCCAGTAGCCGACTGCCAAACTGATCCTTAGCCCACCAGAGACTTGGAACCGTTAACCCAGTGAGGGCAATGGTGTCTGCCGTAAACGGTGGGTTCGTGGGATAAATGCAGGGGGTAATCGAGATCCCACAGGTCTGCTTAGTTTCTAGGGTTTCTAAGTCTAAAGGAGTGGTGGTGGGCCACAGGATCGTGGGCACTAATCCATTCTCTGGAGCCACGACTTGGGAGAGAGCAGCGGTAGCAAACGATAGCAGTGCTAATAGGAAGCTCCCCCAGCATTGCCCCAACTTACCAATCGCTCCCAGCGCCCTTTTCATTTGAGAAATTGATCTTCATATTTCCACTCAACGAAGGGTTCGTCGGGATTGGGACGACGCTGCCATTCAATTTCACCCCGCGCCGTTTTGATCAGGGCTTGTTCAATTGCATCTGGAATCTCGTCCCAGGTCAGTTGATCCTGCCCTAATATATTTTTGAGTTCCTGCAAGGCAAACTCGGCGCTGCTGTCCTTTTGATGCCGTAAGGGAGTAGAGACCCGTAAGGGATCGCGCTGAATCGCTGCCAACGCTTGCCGCACTGCAGCCGTCACTTGATTGCCATATTCTTGGCGGCCTCGAACCTGCTGCTGCTTCCAACCCTTTTCACAGGTTGCATACAGGGGCGGCAGCCGATTTAATGCGTAGGCAATCACCTCAGTAAGGCAGATGTATTCCTTGAGCTTGGGAGGTAATCGCCGTAGTTGCATTTCTACCTCCACAGCTACCAGGGACTCCATCGCATTGCGATAGTTCTGAGATTGTTCAAGTTGCATTTTATCTAACGGGATTAAAGATATTAAAGTAATTGGACATCATTCAACTTAACGTAGCTCACCCTGTGTGTTTCAAACTGTGTTATTAGTAATAGATACTAACACTCATCCCCATAGTCGCCTACCTTCAGTGGTTTTCAGGCGCTCATGGCTGTCTTTCAACAACTCGGGAATGTTCAGATTTTCCGGACAGCGGGGCAGGCAATCTCCACACTCCGTGCAATGGTTGCCTTTCATTCCAGGGAACCAATGTCCAGCATTTTCAAACATGCGATAGCGATACTCTCCGTAGGCTTGCATATCGAAGGCGATCGCCAAGTTTCGTAGCCGCAACACCTCCGGAATCTGAATAGCGGCGGGACAGGGTAGACAGTCATAGCACTGACGACAGCGATCGCTCCCCAATGCATTCGATTGGTGGGTTTCTAGGGAGGTGAGCACTGCCAACTCCTGGGGAGTCAGTGGCCCATCTTGATCAGCGGTTTGCAGCGGTGTTATCAGTTCGGCGGCATTGGCTGCCCCGACACTCAGGGTAGTAATCCGGCGATCGCTCAACAGAAACCGATAGTTCAGTTCCAAGGGAGAAAAGGGCTGACAAAGATCTTCGAGGGTGGGTGGGGGAGTGTAGAGCAGCCCCCCTTTATCGGCAGGGGAAATGATGAACACCCCCAGATCTTGTTCCTGGGCAAGTTGGAGAACCGGTTGATGGCGTTGAAAGAAGTAAGAGTAATGGAGGTTGACGAACTCAAACTGCCCCGTCGCGATCGCCCCTTGAATGATTTCTAGGGAACCGTGGGTCGAAAAACCCAAATGCCGCACCCGTCCATCCGCAAGCACCTGCTGCAACGCGTCTCTACAGCCCTTGGGAGCCTGCACCCATTCAAGATGTTCGGGGGTGTTGACCCCATGGAGGGCTAGACAATCGAGATAATCGATCTGGAGTCGCTCTAACGATTCATCAATCCAGCGATCGACGACATCGGCGGACAGCATCGGGGGCAACTTCGTTGTGATCACCAACTCAGAGCGGCAGACTCCGACTCCGTGGTGCAGGGCCTGTCCTAAATATTCTTCACTTTTGCCATAGCCTCGGGCGGTTTCTAAGTGATTGATGCCCAGCGCCACAGCCTGTTGTACCGTCTGCCAGAGAATCTCTGCGGAGGCCAGACAGCGCATGGTTCCCAAGGAAAAGACAGACAGGTGTAAATTGGTTTTGCCAAAGCGACGATAGCGCATGGGGTTCAGGAGCGGGATTGATTTGGGGCAACGGATTCTGGTGATTGACGATACGATGCTCGACAAGTGGTATGCCCAACAAATGGACTGAGTGAGTCGGCAATGGTCTGGTAAGCATCAGCGGGTTATCCAAGGCATCCATTTGACGAGTCTGTTGTGGTCAGATGGGGATAAACAGATCCCGTGGGACTATCAACTCTACGAGCAGGCGTTAGACGGGGCGACCAAGAATGACCATTTTCCCACTATGCTAGCCTCCGCTAAGGCACGAGGGTTCCAGCCCAAGTGTGTCGCCTTCGATAGTTAGTTTAGTGCTTTAGCCAACTTGAAGTTGATTGCCAGCTATAGCTGGACGTGGCTGACTGGTCTCAAACGCAACCGCTTGGCCAATCCCGACCAAAAAACAGGCAATCGACCGATTTGTAACGTGGCACTCACTGACCGTGGAACGGTCGTTCACCTCAAAGGCCATGGGTTTGTCCGAGTATTCAAGATGGTCGCCCAAGACGGTGATATTGACGACAGGGCAACCAATGATGTGCAGATGAGTCCCTTAAAACGTCAGCAGTGGGCAGAGTTTGAGTGGTTGATTGAGGAATATCACCGCAGTCTCCAGCAGTGCTGTGGGGTTGAATAAGCCCAGGGGCGTTCTGCTCGCGCTCAACGCAATCACATTGGGTTGGCTATTCGAGCGTTTCTGCGCCGGTCGATGCATTGGTTTAACACGGGCATCAGTTGGTATGAGTCCAAACTTAGCATCGTTCGGGAGGCTGTGCGCTCCTACTTAGCTGCTCCTTTGTTCTCTCTTTCACCAACTGCGTAAGTAAGTCCTGAGAATTCATCTTCCTCCAGATGAAAAGGTCTTAGCGAATTTCGGTTGGATGTAAACCTGTTGTTCCAGCTCCAAACGAATCTGGTCAAAGTGTTCGCGCCGAATATTGGCATTGATGTTCTGACCATCACTCAACGTTAGTTCCGCTTGAATTTCTCGCCCGAGATGAACTAGTCGGCTGACCTTCGCAGGGGTGGCCGCACCGATGGGCTGGGTTGTGATGACCACATCATGGGGACGCACAAAGATCTTGGGCGCAACCGCATTGAAGGTATTGCCCTGAAACAGGCAAGAAGAACTCGGCAGAATATTTACCGGGCCAATAAAACTCATCACAAAGGCGGAGGCGGGTTGGTCGTAAATTTCAGTCGGTGAGCCAACTTGTTCGACCTTGCCGTTGTTCATCACCACAATCTCATCCGCAAGTTCCATGGCTTCTTCCTGATCATGGGTGACTAAAATTGTGGTGACATTGACTTCAGTGTGCAGTCGATGCAGCCAACCACGCAAGTCTTTGCGCACCTTGGCATCCAGTGCCCCAAAGGGTTCATCGAGAAGCAGGATACTGGGTTCAATGGCCAGGGCCCTTGCCAGGGCCACCCGTTGCCGCTGCCCTCCGGATAGCTGCGATGGATAGCGATTTCCCAGACCTTGCAGTTGAATCAAATCCAGCAATTCCTCAACCTTGGCCTTACTTCTGCCTTTCTTCCTCCCCTGCTGTAGGTTTTGCAGCTCCAGTCCAAAGGCAATATTCTCCCGGACGGTCAAGTGCTTAAACAGAGCGTAGTGCTGAAAAACAAATCCAATCCCCCGATCCTGGACACTTTTAAAGGTCACATCCTGACCTGCAATCAGAATCCTGCCAGCATCGGCTTGTTCCAAGCCAGCAACCAGCCGCAGCAAGGTAGATTTACCCGATCCAGAGGCACCCAGTAAGGCCACAAGTTTACCTGGTTTAATTTCCAAACTCACTTGGTCAACGGCTTTAAAATTTCCAAACTGCTTCGAAAGGTTCTCGACAACAATTGTCACGGTGGTTCTCTCCTGAAGCGTAAAATACAGTTTATCGATCAGAATACCGTAGTTTGATCCCCAAAGGAATCTACTTTTAGGCAAAAGTTGACTTCTACCTACTCTGGAGCAATTAGCTTCCAACTCGCGGAGATCAAAATGGCGTAGATGACTAGGCGCAGTGGGCGCTGGGGTACAAATTTACACAGGTGAGCACCGATCAGAACCCCTGGTACAGTGCCGCACCATATCGGCAGCACCAAACTCCAATCAACTGTTCCTAAGCCAAGATGTCCCAAGGAGGTGAAAAATAGCAAAATCGCCGCTTGGGCAATATCGGTTCCCACCAATTTTTGAGATTCCAGACGAAAAAATGTCAGTAGGACGATGGCAAACAGTGAGCCTGAGGAGACGCTGGTCAGACCGACCATGCAGCCTAAAATGGCTCCAACTCCCAGAGTGAAACTACGGCCTCCCAGGGTCGTTAAGTCAAACTGAGGGGCTGTCGGTAGCTGCAATATGGGAACGAAATTTAACAACTGGAGCAATCCCGTCACGGTGACCAACAAAATCATCAACCCGATCGCGGGTAACAGGATGGCATTCAGGCTGAAGGTTCCCGTCTGCTGAATCAGATATAAAATCCCCACCCCTGTAAGGGCCCCAGGAACACTACCCAGAACTAACCATTTAACGACTGTTAGATCTAGTGTTTGCTGCCGCCAGTGCTGTAAGCCGCCAATTACCTTCATCAGGGTGGCCGCGACGACATCAGAGCTAACCGCGATCGCCGGAGGTACCTGGAAGATAACAATCAACATGGGGGTAATCAAGGAGGCACCCCCGATACCTGTGAGGCCAACAATGATTCCCACCAAGAAACTGAGGCTGGGAAGCAATAAATAGTCCATTCCACATCCTTATACAGGGGATTAAATATCGTCCATCGTCCGGGTCAAGCAACGTCCCAACTAACCACCCGTAAATAAAATCGGCGTTTCAAGAATTTTGAAGTGAATCAGCCCCAAAATCAGGAGCGTATAGGCTGTTGATGAGATCATGCCTTTCCACAACTCCTGTTTCAGTTGAGATTTGAGGGGAAGTGTTTGAAAGACATCCACCACTCCAAATTGCAGCAACAGGATGCCCACAATATTGGAGAGCCAGTACCCGGCGATGGAACACGGCATGAATAGCTGGGGAGACAGGAGGCTACAGATAGAGCCAAAACCGTAGGCAATGGGGAGATTGAAAATCAGATCATTCCACCAGCAAAGTGGAGACAGCAAATATCCCAGCACTAACAAAAGACCACCCTTTAGTTGTCTCAGTAGTTGCTTCTCCTGCCAGGCTTGAGTGTCTCCTGGATGCGGCTCGTCTGGCGAATCGTGTGATGTCTGTATTGTGGATTCTGGTGCTGTGATATGTGGCACGTGGGTTAGTTGTTGAGGTTAAATATACAATATGTCCATGTATATACCGTAGTTTAGTGGGTGATCCCGGAAAAATCTAGGGGGTGTTTGGCCTGGAGAATACTCTCCCTAGCTCAGGTCTGATTTCGAAGGGTGCTGATAGCTGTCAGGTTGGGATCACTGTCTGAGGGGTGCAAGATTTGTTCAAAGGCGATCGCTAGGCGAGTCTGAAACCGTTGCCGCTGCTTCAGTTTCAGAAACGGACGCATAATTTCAGTGACCCGTTCTGAGCCGTTTCTATTGTCAATCATCGGCACAGCGCGCAGGGTAGAGAGTTGAAGTTCTTTGCCCACCATTAACTCAGAAATGGCGGCGGCTCCGACGCCGCTTTCAACCACCGCCTTCACCATCTCACCACTGCTAAGCACCAGAATCACCTCCAGATGAGTCAGATCAATTCCCCAGTTTTGCAGCGCTTGCTCAAATCGTTGTTGGGTTCCTGACCCCGACTCACGCATCACCCAGGGGGTTGTGTACAGTTCGTTCAGGAAAACTTCGCAGCGTCCAAACCAGGGGTGAGACTGGCCGACCACGATCAGCAGGCGATCGCAATCGACCTCCTCCTCCTCTAAATATTTGCTCAAAGCCGGTTGAACCACCCCTTCGACCAACCCTATATCAAACTGTCCGGTTGCAGTCCCTGAACAGATTTCCTCTGTATTCGCAAGGGTGCAATGGACTGAAATTGCCGGGTACCGGCGTTTAAAATAACTGATCTTGTCTGGTAGCCAATAGTTACCAATGGTGAGGCTTGACCCGAGTTTCAGTTCACCCCGTTGAAGGTTATTCAACTCTCGTAATCCTCTTTCTGTGAGGGCTACTTGATCCAGAACCTTTCGGGCTTCACCCTGCAATAACTTTCCTGCTTGCGTAATCTCAATGTGGCGACCAATGCGGTGGAACAACCTAACTCCATATTGCTCCTCTAGACTCTGGATGGCGGCACTGACTGCTGGCTGGGTAATGTAGAGAGTCTCCGCTGCTCGTGTAAAGTGCAACTGTTCTGCGACTGCGAGAAAAATCCGTAATTGCTCAAGGGTCATCTCTACTCCTCCGGTCAGCTTTCTCATCAATCTGACATAGTTTAATCACTTCAAGTTATCAAATCAATAAACGAAAAGTTCTGCTTATCAAAATAATCAAAAAGAATATTTGATTTTATTGGTTCCATCGCCTACATTGAAAGTCAAGCCTAGTAACCCTTGAGGTGAGTAGCTGTTTAACCCCGCAGTCGGTAAGCGCACCAACCTCTCTCGCTAGCAAATCATTAGTATAAAAAAATTATTACGGGAGGGGAAAGCTCTGATGAGTAGCTTGGTCACCACAGTTTTTACTGGAATAACAACATTCGCAGTCACGAATCTTGATGATCTGATGATCCTTACACTTTTGTTTTCTCAGGTAAACCAAGTCTTGCGACGGCGGCATATTGTCATGGGGCAATACCTGGGATTTAGTGCACTAATTCTTTGCAGTATTCCTGGTTTTTGGGGAAGTTTAGTATTGCCCCAACAGTTGATCGGATTATTGGGTCTGGTACCAATCACTATGGGTCTGAGTCAGCTGTTAAACCCCGTGGATGAAAATCCACAGATATCACTGGAGTCAGAATTAACAAATGGCACTCCAGTTCTAAGTTTTCTCTCTCCTCAAACCTATGGAGTAGCAGCCGTTACTATAGCGTTTTTCAGCCTAGTAGGGCTGGCGAGGTAAGATATAGGAATCCACTGTTAATCTAGATAAACGTGCGCCCATATTCTGAAGACTTGCGGAGAAAAATAGTTGAGAGATACATAGACGGGAAGACCTCTCAACGCAAGCTAGCCGAACAGTTTCATATAGCATACAGCTTTGTACGCAAACTAACGAAGCAATATCGAGAGACCGGGACTATCCGTCCGAAGCAGCGAACAGAACAAACCCCCAGCAAACTCAGTGCTGAGCATCTGGCTGTGTTGAGTGGCTTAGTTGAGACAAATAATGATGCCACCTTGAGCGAACTGTGTGATCTGTTAGACGAAGCAGTTGGGGTTCGAGTCAGCATAACGACAATGTTTCGGATGCTTCAGAAGCTGAACTTGACCCTTAAAAAAAACACTGCATCCCCCTGAGAAAGAAACTGAGCGAGTTCAACAAAAGCGATTTGAGTTTTGGCAGTTAGTGCGGGGTATTCTAGCCCAAGATCTGATCTTCATTGATGAATTTGGGGTTGATTTAGCCCTCACCCGGTTACATGCTCGTGCCCCTAAAGGTAAAAGAGCACGGGGTAAGCGCCCCAGCAAGCGAGGTAAACGAGTCTCTACAATCAGTGCAA
>NZ_JJML01000055.1 GCF_000775285.1 Neosynechococcus sphagnicola sy1
TACGATTTGGGCCGATGGCGGTTTTGACGGTAATCCATTCCTGATGTGGGTGATGGATGTTTGTCGGTGGATTGTGGAGGTTGTGCTGCGACCAGAGCAAACCAAAGGGTTCGTATTGCTGAAAAAAACGGTGGGTTGTTGAACGAACATTTGGCTGGCTCATGGGGTACCGTCGATTGGTTCGAGACTATGAGTTATGGCCAGAAACTTCGGAGACATTTATTTACCTGGCCATGATACGAATCATGGTGAGGCAGTTAGCATAAAATCTGACCCAAAAAAACTTTTAAAACATCCTCTAAGCGCTCTGGACAACATAACAAGTTTGGGGTCACAATTGGAAGCTTTCTATGAGATAAAAGCTATTAAAACCAGGCATTTATAGAGTTAATTCTATGTCGGGATCCTCCATTGAACCCTAATCATCAGCCATCCAAAACTTACCCCTCGCTTGGGGTGGAATCCCTTCAAGGTGTCGTGGAGCGGCTCACCTACCATTCAGAAGCATCGGGGTATACGGTTGCTCGCCTGAAAGCACCCAGAACCAGCGAACTGGTCACCATTGTGGGTAGCTTTGCCAATATTCAGGCAGGCCAAACCCTCCACCTTCAGGGTACCTGGTGCGACCATCCCAAATTCGGAGCGCAGTTTCAGGTAACGCAGTATCGGGAGACCAAGCCCGCCACAATCACTGGAATTGAGAAGTACCTGGGCAGTGGGCTAATTAAAGGGGTCGGCCCGATCACGGCTCAGCGCATTGTCGCTCATTTTGGGCTTGAAACCCTGGAAATTATCGAGCACCAGATTGAGCGCCTCAGCGAAGTTCCCGGAATTGCCCAAAAGCGTGTCAAGCTGATTCAAACTGCCTGGGTGAGTCAGAAGGCCATTAAAGAGGTAATGCTGTTCCTACAATGTCACGGTGTTTCTACAACCTATGCCGTCAAGATTTACAAACATTACGGGGATGAGGCGATCGCCACTGTTAGCCACAATCCCTATCAACTGGCGACCGATGTCTATGGGATTGGGTTTGTCACCGCCGATGCGATCGCCCGGAATTTGGGCATTGAGCCGGGGTCTGAGTTTCGCTACCGCTGCGGCATTCTGCATGTGTTGAGTGAAGCCTCCGAGGAAGGGCACTGTTTTTTGCCCGAAGCCGATTTAGTTGAGCGCGTTGTCAAACGATTGGAGATTGAGGAGCACCACCCGAATCCAGATCGGGTAGTGAGTTTGATGCACCAGATGGTGCAAGATTGCACATTGGCCAAAACAGAAATTTCCCCGGAGCAACCGGGACAGTTTGCCTACTATGCCCCATCGTTTTTGGCGGCGGAGCAAAAGCTGGCAGACCGATTGCAAGAACTTCTGAAACACCCCCTCGCCATCGATTTGCTGCGAGTGCAGCGGTGGATAGATCGGTTTGTGGGCAAGACTGGCATCCATCTGTCTACCCAACAGCGCCATGCAGTTGAAATGGCTGCCCAGCAGCGAATCCTGATTCTCACAGGTGGCCCTGGCTGCGGCAAAACCTTTACCACCCGCACCATCGTCGCCCTTTGGAAAGCCATGGGGAAATCCATTGCCCTCGCCGCTCCCACCGGACGAGCCGCGCAGCGGTTGGGTGAGATCACAGGGCAGGAGGCCAAGACGATTCATCGGTTGCTGGAGTTTGAACCTAAGACAATGAAGTTCAAGCGCGATCTAGACAATGCCATCCCTGCCGAGGCGATCGTTATTGATGAAGCGTCGATGCTTGATCTGTTTCTAGCCAACTCCCTGATCAAAGCCATCTCCCTTGATACCCAACTGTTACTGGTGGGAGACACCGACCAACTGCCCAGCGTCGGCCCAGGTGCGGTATTGCAAGATTTAATTACTTCCCAGCAAGTGCCCGTGGTGCGACTGACCCAGGTGTTTCGGCAGGCACAGGCCAGCCAGATTGTCTGCAATGCCCATCGCATTAACCAGGGTAAACTGCCCTATCTGGAAGTTGTTTCCGATGTTCCGGAATCTGACTGTTTAGGGTTAGATGCCCCCGAGCCAGAGAACGGTGTCCAGGCAATTCAAGAGTTGATCGGTGGGTTGATTCCTGACCTGGGATTTGATGTTGCCAAAGATGTGCAGGTACTCTGTCCCATGACCCGTGGAGAAGTGGGTACCCGCAATCTCAATACGGTCTTGCAAGCCTTGATCAATCCACCTAGTAATGAAAAATCTCAGCTAGTGCGGGGGGGGATGACCTTGCGGGTGGGCGATCGCGTCATCCAAAAGGTCAACGATTACAACCGAGAAGTCTTCAACGGTGATTTGGGCATCATTGGGGCAATGGATGCAGAAGAACAAACGGTAACGATAGACTTCGGGGAGAGATCGGTGATTTATGACGATGCCGATCTCAACGAAATCACGCTGGCTTGGGCGGTGACGGTTCACAAAAGTCAAGGGAGTGAATATCCCGTGGTGATTCTGCCCATCTACATGCAGCATTATTTAATGCTCTCGCGCAATCTCCTCTATACGGGACTGACACGGGCAAAGCAGTTGGCAATTTTAGTGGGGCCCCAGAAGGCAATATCCCTAGCAGTCCGTCAGGTCAAAGACCAACAGCGTTACACCCTCCTGAGCCAACGGTTAAAAATGGCCGGTGCCACCATGGGGTCACATCCTTAATCCCCCCACCGTTTGTCTGCAAATCTTTCTCAGTTCAAAGGGTTGATCAGATTTCCTCAGTCCATATCTGTTAAATTGCATTTGCGACTGCATCGTTGCTGTTATATTTGGGCAGATAATCCTAATCGATCGGATGAAATCCCCAGTGATTTGCAATTTAAGATTTGGCAGGTCATGAAAGAGCGAAATCTAGAAATGTAAGATGCCTATGTATGGCCAAATCTCCATAAGTTGTTATTCATTCAAACTGCATAAAACTAGTCTTGAACCCCTTGTAGTAAGATGATCGGCTTAGAAAAATGAATGCCGATTAGCTTCGTATAAGAAATGGCTGAAATGAATTGAGCTACTGGGAAGCTTTCCTGACGAATTAGATTCTGAGAAGCCGCTGAGTTTTAACTGAATATTCATCGGAGATAAACTCAGTAAACATCAATATTTCTGTCAGGCAGACTTAAGTATTGAGTTGCATGATACTGGTCATGGCTCTCTAGATAGCAGTGAGCTGGAAACCAAACAAATGGAGTTAACCAAATGAAATTAACTGCTCTGCTGACAGGATTTGCCATCGCTGGCATGGTAACAACAATCAACATCCCCTTGCAAGGGAATAACCCCCTGTTAGCCCCCGCCTATGCCCAAGCCTCCACGTCTAATCTCACGGTGCAGCAAAAAATTGACACGATCACCAAAAACAAAGGTCAGAAAGGCAGTGGTGATCAGTTACGGAAATTCTTCCTCGGGGACTTAGAACCCATTGGGATTCAACCAGGTGGGGCTGGAATGGTTGTTAACCTTTACAACAAAGCTAATAATGTTACTTTCTCTTACTGTTCAACCTTTGATGTAGTCGTTGCTGTCAAAAAAGGTAA
This sequence comes from Neosynechococcus sphagnicola sy1, assembly GCF_000775285.1. NCBI lineage: Bacteria > Bacillati > Cyanobacteriota > Cyanophyceae > Neosynechococcales > Neosynechococcaceae > Neosynechococcus > Neosynechococcus sphagnicola. The sequence goes on from NZ_JJML01000055.1 coordinate 3,543, forward strand.
AGTTACACAATTTCCAGCAAATGAAGTGAAATAAGAAAGTCGGTGGGTGCCATTAAAATTAAGACCCTCCACCTCGAGCCCCTTCTTCTAATATGGGAGAAGGGGAATAGTTTACAATGGTTCAGGGTGAAGGTGATCTTTGACCATCTCGGATGAGAGGGATTTAGTCTTGACATTTCTTTCTGGGCTTGGTTGTTGATGAAGAAACGGCATTTTGTGCAGGTGGGTGCAGTTATCATAGGCTCGGCAGCCCTATCCCAATCTTTACCTTGGAGATCTCGTGTTATGGCAGCAACCAACGAAAACTTTGAAATCACTAAAACTGAAGACGCATGGCGCGAAATCCTGACTCCGGAGCAGTTTCGAGTCTTGCGGCAGCACGGAACTGAACGGGCACATACTAGCCCCCTCGATAAGCAATACGGCAACGGTGTCTATGAGTGTGCGGCTTGTAACTTAGCCTTGTTCACCTCGGAAACTAAGTTCAACAGCGGTACCGGTTGGCCGAGTTTTTATGCACCAATTACAGGCGCGATCGCGACTTCCATCGACCGATCATTTTTTACAACTCGCACTGAAGTGCATTGCCATCGGTGTGGTGGGCATTTAGGGCATGTGTTCGATGATGGCCCAGCCCCGACGGGTAAACGCTACTGTATGAATGGGGTTGCCCTAAAATTCATCCCTGCATAGGGTGATCTAAACTATTGCACCTCTGCATCTTTCAATTGACAGCCAGAGAGCAACTGATTCAAGAAACTGAGCAGGTTTCAAATTCTCTAGTGATGGAAGTGATAGGCTGCTTACGATTCATTGAAGGCCAGCGGGGTTGATGACAGTCTCGCTGACTTTAGTCAAAGGGATTAAGGCACCGCGATCGTGTCAGAGGTTTGACTCTTGAGATAGTACCTGGCTTCTGGACCTGTGTTGGCAATGAGATCCAGAACGGAAACTGTGCCAACAAAGTCACCCCAAGGTTGGGGATAGGGCGGGTAGTCATAGGTTTTATATTCCAGCCGAATCTGCGCTTGGCGAAATAAACTTTCATCTAGATAGTCTCGGGCTGAGGGGCCTGAGAGGTAGGTGGTTGCCCCTACATGGTTTAACAACTGCATCAGGCGATCGCAGCGATGACCGGACAGGTTCAAGTCACGGGATCGGATCAGCGGTGTGTTGATGTTTAAATAACGACAAATTACCTGGATCAGTCGCACATTCAGCTGACTAATAGTGGTGTCGGCTGCTGCAACTCCAGCTTCCCAAAGGGTGATCGCTTCGGAAAAGAAGGGGGTCGTGCCCAGGGCTTCCCGGAGCAAACCGCGATGGCTCTCCTGCCAAGCCTTGCGTGAAGCATCGATGGGGACTTGATCGATGGCTAATCCTGACTTGTAGCGGACGGGCACCGTTAACCATCGCAGCCCAGAGGGCAACTTCACCTGATTGCGATTCCGCCAACTGCCTTTGGAATACTGCACATCATCATAAATAACGAACACATCAACGCTGTCAATCAAATCAAAATAGCCCCGCCAGGGAATATAACTGGATTGGATCACCCCCACCCGCCGACCAGAGTTGTTACTCACGGTCTTTAAACTCCTCGATCATGTCTGCATAGCTACGGCCAACTCCCGGCCACCGCGTTCCTTGCCAATCAGGGCATTGACCACAGAACTGATGCTGGGCAAAGTTGTTACACAGATGCGCTTCTCGGAGATTTTGATAGAACTGACTTTGCCAGGTTTCGTGGATAGTTGTGGTGCGATAGTCGGCAACCACGGAACCATGCACCCAATCTTGGGGACAGAATGCCAACTCTCCCCCTGGTGTCAGAGTGATGCGTTCCCAGGGATAGAGACAGGGATAGCGGGCGGTTGGCTCGGCTTGCTGGCGCAAGGTGTCAGCGGTTTGTTGTAACGCCCCTGCGGAGGAATGCAAGCGCCGCATCACCACATAGTTGGCGCCATTGTCCCGCCAAAACTGTTCAAATTCCTGGGTTTCGTGAAAATTGAGCGGTTGCTCAACATAACTCACCACAATTTTGGGTGGGTTCTCAACTTGGGCCGCCATTTGGATCAGTTTTAAAACGTTGGGTCGGGTAATATTGAGATTACCATTTACTCGAATTTTGGCGTAGGTTTCGGGGGTGTGGGCATCCACACTAATATCAATCACATTCACCCCAGAAGCTAATAGTTTCTCGATCCGCTTCTCATCCATCAAAGTGCCATTGGTGGTCAGGGTCACTGTTACCCCAGAATAGCAACTAGCATAGTTCAACATTTCAAAAATGTAGCGATTGGTCAGAGGTTCTCCTTCACTGGTGTAACGAATATACTGGGTAATTCCCTTTCCATGTTGTTGCACCTCTGCCACCATCTTGGCATTCAGATCTGGCCCCAAAAGTCGCGCCTCATAATGTTCCGATGCTTTAAAGCTGGGGTGAGGACAATGAATGCAAGCCAGGTTGCAAATCTCCGTGGCATCAACAATAATTTGCGACGGAAATTCCGCTCTCAGGCGATCGTAAAAACCATATTCTTGCGTTGCGAGATCGCGGGTCTCCAAACTCTTAGAACTCATGGATTGGATGCTCCTTGGGTGTGAATTTTGCGAATCACATAGGGGTCAGAAAAAACATTTTGTTTATAGAGGCGAACCAAAAAAAACATGGTTAACGACCAAAGCATGAAGTTAAAACCCACAATAAAAATCAAAAAGGGAAGGAGAATGATTTCTAGCAGACTTAGAGAATAGCCTGATATTAGATTGAAAATTATGAGTAAAATTCCCAAAATTATCCCTGCCAGAATAATCAGGCAACCGAGAAAAAAACGGAATCTGAAAATGATCATCACTATAGCCAATATAGAAGTAAAGATAAAGCTTCAGGCGCATCCATAAATTCCAGTGAGAACGACCACTGGGGCGCTGCTTATGTAAGACTTTCACTTCGACAAAGGTTGGATGCAGGGACAGGGCGATGGGGTAGACATCACTGAAATAGTGCCGAAGTGCTAAAATTCGATCCACCAGAGGCCGAGAAAATGCTTTAACAGAGCCGAAGTCTTGCAGATTTACTGCTAAGATTTTACGGATAATCAGATTGCCCAGTTTGGAAGCCAAAATATCGCACCAATTATCCCGGCGATGGGTGCGAATGCCAGAAGCCATTTCATACTGATGACCCATGGCTTGTACCAACTGTAAAATCACCTCGGGTGGGTATTGGTAATCGCCATCAATCGTCACCACGTAATCACCTTTGGCAACGGATAGCCCTGCGAATAAGGCTCGCTGTTGCCCATAGTTGCGACAGAGTTCAATAAAGGTGACTCGCTGATCTTCTTTGGCTAGTTGAGACAGCGTATGAGGCGATGGATCAACACTGCCATCGTCTACATAGATCAACTCAAAACCATAGTCTAATTGTGATCCCAGAGTTTGAACGATCGCATCATAAAATGGCCGAATGATGGGTTCATCATTATAACTGGGAATAACGACACTAATCAGGGGCTGAGAACGGCTCATAATCACTCGAAAATTAAATCATTATGTATCTAAAAAATCGACTTTAAAGAAATCAAAAATATGTTTAGCAATATAGCCTTGCTCAGCCAAGCTCAGGGAATTAAAAAAGGCAGTCGAATAATGGTATTGGCGATCGCCTCTGTTATTGGTAATCTGATCTCAATTCCCAATGCCTGGGCGTACTGGGATAAATGTAGAGGCACATAATGAAAAACCGCAATGATCCCCTGATGCCTTAAATAGGCTATCAAGTCAGTGCGAATCTTGAGATCCTGAACAATCAGGTAAAACATATGATAATTAATCTTGACATCTTCAGGAATCTGGGGGAGTTTCACTAAGCCTCGGTCAGCGAGGGGTTGGAGCAATCGAAGATACTCCTGATAAATTTTCTGCCGTTTGCCAATGATCTGGTCTCGTGCCTGAAATTGCCCATAGAGAAAAGCACCGATCAGATCGCTGGGTAAAAACGAGGAGCCAAGATCAACCCAGGTATACTTATCAACTTCACCCTTAAAGAAAGCCGAACGGTTGGTTCCCTTCTCCCGATAGATTTCAGCGATTTCAATATCTGCTTCTCGATTAATGGCGATCGCCCCCCCTTCCCCGCAAATAAAGGTCTTGGTTTCATGGAAACTGTAACATCCCAGGTCTCCCAGGGTTCCCAGGTACTGGCCTTTGTAGGAAGCCAAAAAACCGTGGGCTGCATCTTCCACGACGCGGATTTGGTGGGCTTGGGCGATCGCATTAATCACAGGCATCTCACAAGCAACACCCGCATAGTGAACAGGCACAATAGCCTTGGTGTTGTCTGTAATCGATGCGGATAGCTGTGTCTCATCGAGATTCAGGGTGTCTGGACGAATATCAATAAACACAGGACGAGCACCCCGAAGACAAAACGCATTGGCGGTAGACACAAAGGTATAGGAAGGTAGGATTACCTCATCCCCAGGCTGGATATCACACAATAGCGCCGCCAGTTCTAAGGCATCGGTGCCTGATGTTGTGAGCAGAACTGCTTTGGCTCCGAGGGTTTTGGCAATTTCTAAGTGGCACCGTTGATTAAACTTCCCATCCCCCGCAATTTTCCCAGCTTGAATGGACTCGAGAATATTGGCAATTTCATCTCCTTCTAAACAAGGCTTATTAAAGGGAATCTGATGGTTCATAACGGAGTGTTTGCATCAGTGGCTGACTTCTTCGGTGACTGCATTGTTGCATCTTCTGTATCCTTTGCTGGATGGGCTGTGCCACTGTAGAGTGCTGAAGCCGATTAAGCCCCCCCTCCGCCAGAAAATACCCGCTTTTACCCGGAGGGCTAACCAGGATAATTGGAACCATCTCTGGGACAGGTGCAGCAAGTAATATGTTCAGAGGCAGCAACGATAGATCCGCCTCAGAAGCGTCAATTGTCAGGGAGCCAAAGCACATGATCCGCAAGTGGTACCGAGTCCTAGTAACAGGTGTTCTCGTCATCCTGGTTGTTACCGTTACCACGTTGGCTGCTGTTTCCCAAGCTCCCCCCACTCCATCGACAGGTGCAACGATCACCCTGGGTAACCAGACTTTATTTACAATTCGAGACGGATTTCGCAGTGCCTCAACGGCCCAGCGAGCCCACCGGATTTCCCACCGGATTGAACTCTTTGCCAACGATACCGCCATTCCCTTAGATGCTATTGGTGCCAGTGAGGGGGAGGGGGGTAACCTCTATTTATGCAGAGGATATGGTACTGCTCACGGTCTCAGAAACAGACGTGAAGATCTCGGGCAAATCTCGTCAAGCCCTTGTCCAGGAATACATGGAGACGATCCGGCAAGCGGTGGGCCATTATCGACAGGATCGCAGTTTAAGTTCCCTGATCCGTGGGGGACTGATTGACCTGCTAAGTACGATTGCCCTGATTGTTACATTTATTATCTTCAATAACATCTTTCCGCGTTTTTATCGGTGGTTGGACGAGCAGCGGAACCGTCGCATTCCCAGTATTGGGATTCAAAACTTTGAGTTACTCTCCTCGGATCAGCTCTCCGACTTGCTCTTAACCCTGACAAGCCTATTGCGGTTAGGGCTGGTTTTGAGCTTGCTCTATGCGTATCTCTCCTTTAGCTTCAGTCTCTTTCCTGCCACCCAACATTTAGGCAACACACTCTTTGGCTATGTGCAGACCCTCTCTAAAACCATCTGGAATACCTTTGTCAGCTATCTACCAAATCTCTTTACCTTGGCTCTGATCATTGCCCTGACCTACTATTTCATTCGGTTTTTAAAGCTGATTTTTGCCGGGATTAGTCGGCGTGCAGTTTCCATCCAGGGGTTTTATCCCGAATGGGCAGAGCCTACCTTTCGACTCCTCACCTATCTCACTATTGCCCTCGGTGCAGCCCTGGCCTTTCCCTATTTGCCGGGGTCTGAGTCCCCTGCTTTTCGAGGGATTTCAGTGTTCTTGGGGGTCTTGTTTTCCCTGGGTGCCACGGGGGCTGTTGCCAACATTGTCGCGGGGATTATCCTCATCTATACGCGAGCCTTTCAGGTGGGCGATCGCGTCAAGGTGGCGGATGTTTTAGGCGATGTGGAGGAAAAATTGCTCCTAGTGACGCGGCTACGAACCCTCAATAATGTGCTAGTGACCGTGCCCAATTCTGTTTTACTCAGCAGCAACATTATTAATTTCAGTGCCTTGATCCGGGATGCCAACACACCTCTGATCCTGCATACCACGGTTACCCTTGGCTACGATGCACCCTGGCGGCAAATACATCAAACTTTGATTGCCGCGGCCCTCGCCACTCCGGATATATTGCCGGAACCTCCCCCCTTTGTTTTGCAAACGGCCCTCAATGATTTTTACGTCAGCTATGAGTTGAAAGCCTATACCCTGGAACCTGAGAAGATGGCTCAAATCTATTCCAGCCTGCATCAAAATATTCAGGATCAGTGTAATGCCGTCGGCATTGAGATTTGCTCCCCCCATTATGCGGCGGTGCGGGATGGCAACCAAACGACGATACCAGCCAATTATCAGGGGAAGGACTACACAGCCCCTGGCTTTCGCTTACATCCCCTGGCCTCCTTATTTAACCCTGCCTTCAAACCAGCGGATTCTGGGGACACGGCTACTTCAAGCCCAGACCCAGGAGACGCCTATTGAGTGGCGGCGATGCCGCTGCCCTTGGCCTTGCGTGCCCACACCGCCATCACCCCCGGAATCGGCAGCGCCATTGGCAAAGTCAGTTGTAGCCAGCGGAGTTGTTGAAACAGCGGATACAGGACTTGTAATTTAGCATGTCCCAATAATTTGGAGAGGGTGGGTTGCTGGCAATCCGTGCGCATTTTCTCCACCTGAAATCCGGTGCGATCGAGGATCATCCGACAGCCCTTGCGGGAGAGAAAATTACTCACACTGGGGGCATACATCCAATAGTTTTGTCCATACAGTCTAGCGATCCATGAATCCACTACGGGAACATTAAAGAAGAGGATTCCCCCTGGTTTTAGTAGTTGGTGGGCATGATTTAACTGCCTCGGCAAATCCGGCAAGTTGGCAAAGGTACCGAGCATGAGAATCAGATCAAAGGACGAGGGCTGTCCCTGATAGCTCAAAAAACTCACTGACAATGACTTCGACCTGGTTCAGTGCCCGAGCCTGTTGAGCAAATTGGGCGGATAAATCAATTCCTAAAACTTGATGTCCGGCGGCCTTCATGGCTGCTAGTAAGCTCCCTGTAGCACAGCCTACTTCTAAAATTTGGGAGCCTGGAACCAAAATTTTGGCTAAGTCCCGGTGGTAGCGAGCCTGGGCTTCCAGTTGACGTTGGGGTTCATCGGCCAGGTAATCGAGGTAAGCGCCTTCTTTGTCAGCCCCCGCTGCCTGATAATCGGCTGAATCGTACCACTGGGCTAGTGCCTCCGTCGAGATCTGGGGGGACTGTACCATGGTGCGGCAACGGCGACACTCGACAAACTGGACCTGTCCCCAACGGAGAGACTTGATCACCCGTCTCTGGGTGGTTTCCAGTTGGGCACCACAGGGACAGTGGTCTCGATGGGTATAGGTAAACTGCTGGGGCATAGATTTAGCGCCTCCGCGATCGCTGGAGCCGCACCGGCCAAATCCCAAAGGCCGCCACCCGCACAATCAGCGATCGCACCCAGGGCAAGCGGAAGGAGAGGGGCAGTCGAAAAGGTCTGTTGGGGTCTAGGGCTTTGGCAACAAACTGTTTCTGACTCATGGTCTGGAGGGTTTGCAGCACCCAGATCGCCCAACTTCGCTGCCGCTGGACTGCGGCCAGATGGTGGGTTTGCAGGCGGTGGGTTCCTAAGGGTTGACTAACATGATTGGCCGTTGCGATCGCATCTTGAATGGCGGCGGTAATCCCCACTCCCCCCACGGGAGACGACGGGTGAGCGGCATCCCCAATTAACAACAGCCCCGGACGATACCAGCGATCTACCCGCCCCGATTGGACAGAGAGCAGCGAGGTTTGGGACCAATCCTGGAGCGACTGCACCCGTTCTTGAAATTGCGGCAGCCGTTCCGCGATCGCCCGCCGCAGGGTGTCAAGACCTGCGGCACGTAATTGGGGGTAGCTGCCTTTGGGAATGGTGTAGTACACCTGCCAACCATCAAACCGATCAATCAGGGCAAAGTAATACCCTTGACCAATATGCACCGTTAAATTCACCTCCTGGCAATCTTCAGCCCCCAGGGGTAACCTAAACGACAGCACATCAATGGAGGGAGCCGTTGCCAACAGCTTGATCCCCGCCAGTTGACGCACCTTAGAACCTCGACCATCGGCTCCAATGGTCAGGGAGGCGCGGACTTCGTAGCAGACTCCCTGTTGCCAGTAGCGCACCCCTTGAATCGTGCCATTGCTGGCAACCAGCTCCCGAACATTGGCCGCCATCACGACTTGAAAGTGGGGATACTGCTGGGCTTGGGCAACCATAAAATCTAAAAAACTGAGCCTGGGGCAGCACCGTGACATAGGGATAGCGGCTGTTCAGGCGACTGAAGTCAGCGAGATTGATCTGGCCTTGTAGGGTGGAGTATAGATAGTGGTTGACCTTAGAGTGACGCAACTGCAACAGTTTTTCTGCTAAACCCAACTCATCCATCAACTCTAGAATTGAGGGGTAAAGGGCATCGCCACGAAAGTCGCGATCAAAATCTTTCTGAGCCTCCAGTAGGATTACGGGGATACCCTGGCGCACCAGTAAATAAGCTAAAATCACCCCCGCTGGCCCGCCCCCGACAATACAGCAGCTGGTTTGCTGGATTACTTTGCCATCCACAGCACTAGCATCCACAGCACTAGCATCCACAGCACTAGGTAGTTGAGATGACTGGTTGACGGGGGGGGAGGGGAACAGACATCGGGCGAACTCCTTGCCAGTGTGAGCAAAAAGAATACCATGGGACTGGTCGTGACCAGGGCGAATCCCCGACCGTTCAAGCCTGACAAGGCAGAAAAAGATTGGAGAATATTTTACAAGACCAACGTCGAAAGTTATCAGCTAAGTGATCAAACCCTGCATGGATACCCCCCGCCTCCACCCAGACACCATTGAGCAGGTAAAACAGCGCCTCGATATTGTCGATATCGTCTCTGAACATGTGGTGCTACGCAAACAGGGCAAGGACTTTGTAGGCTTGTGTCCCTTCCATGATGACAAGTCCCCTAGTTTCAGTGTCAGTCCCGGCAAGCAGTTTTACTACTGCTTTAGCTGTGGGGCGGGGGGCAATGCCATCAAGTTCCTAATGGAGCTGAATAAACGCAGTTTTAGCGATGTGGTATTGGATCTGGCACGACGTTACCAGGTGCCGGTGCAAACCCTAGAGCCGGAGCAACGTCAGGAGTTCCAACGTCAACTGTCTGTCAGGGAACAACTGTATGAGATTCTCTCCCTGACGGCACGATTTTTTGAACACGCCCTGCGCCAATCTCAGGGGAAAGCGGCCTGGGAATACCTGGTGACCACGCGGCGCTTGAGCCAGGAAACGATCCAACAGTTCCAACTTGGCTATGCCCCCGCAGGCTGGGATACGCTCTTTGGCTATTTGGTACAGCAGAAGCACTATCCGGTGGATCGGGTGGAGCAGGCGGGGTTAATTCTGCCTCGCAATACTGGCAATGGCTACTATGATCGCTTCCGCGATCGCCTGATCATCCCCATCCATGACTTGCAAGGGCGGGTGATTGGTTTCGCAGGCCGTACCCTCACCAATGAGCAACCCAAGTATCTCAACTCCCCGGAAACCGAGCTGTTTGATAAAGGCAAGACCCTCTTTGCCCTGGATAAAGCCAAGGGGGCGATCGCCAAACAGGATCAGGTGGTGGTGGTCGAGGGCTACTTCGATGTCATCGCCCTCCATAGCGCTGGGATGACGAATGTGGTTGCCGCCATGGGCACCGCCCTCAGCCTCACCCAAGTCCGCCAACTGCTGCGCTATACGGAATCGAAACGCATTGTTCTCAACTTTGATGCCGATGCAGCAGGGACAAAAGCCGCAACCCGTGCCATTGGCGAAGTGGAAGATCTGGCCTATCGGGGGGAAGTGCAACTGCGGGTGCTCAACCTTCCCGAGGGCAAGGATCCCGATGAGTACCTCAAAAGCCACCGTTCAGATGAGTACTGTGAGCTGGTTGAGCAGGCACCGCTGTGGTTGAACTGGCAAATCCACCAAATTCTGGGGGGCCGAGATCTCAGCCAAGCCGATCAGTTTCAGCACTGTGTGAAGGAAATTGTGCAATTGTTGGGCAAGCTCCCCAATGCCCCCCTGAGAACCCATTACATCCGCTATTGTTCGGAGTTACTGAGCCAGGGAGAAGCGCAAATTGTGCGGCAACTGGAGGCTGATTTACGCACCCAAGTGCGAGGGCAGCGCTGGCATGGTCAGTCCCAGAAGTTAGAAAAGCCCAGTGATTTGACCTTGAGAGAAGCTGCGGAAGCGCAATTGCTGAGTATTTATATTCACTGCCCCCCCTATCGCCTGCAGCTGCGACAGACCTTAAAACAACGGGATTTATGGGAAGGGGGATTTGGTCTCTCCCATCATCGATTTCTCTGGCAACAAATTACCAGCCTCGAAGCCCAGCAGCTCGGGTTCGCAGATGCCATGGATGTAGATGCTGCCTTGGAGTCCATTGACCCCTTGCAAGATCCCTTGACTGAGATCCAGTTACTCCCAGTGCTGCAAGATTGTTTGACCGACTATCCTCAAGAGATGGGTCGAGTGCTCCATATCCTGCAACTGAATGAGAAGAGCCGCCTCGACATTTGTCGCCCAGCTCTGGATATCCGGGTAGCCACCGCCTGCCTTGAACGCATTAACTGTGAGAAGCGTTGTCGCTACGTATTGAAGCGCTGGTCTGAGCTATCGATTCAGTCAGTCACTCAAGCCCTTGGGCAATTGCTGGAACAAGGGATAACAGATGTAGAAGACGCTGATGATCCACAGGTAGAGCAGCTTTACCAACAGCTGAATGCCGAAGCCATCCGGTTTCAGACGCTGTTCTACAACGAACGTCGCTATTTGCAAGCACTGGATCAACAACGATGTGTGACTGCCACCGACCTCTTACAAACGCCCCTGGTGGACTACTTGGTTGCCTAGGGTTAATGTCAACCCCCGCAATTTGCCCTAGAGTGGAGTTGTAGCCTGTTCTACAGAAGCGGGGTTCGCCATGCAAATTTATTTAGACCATAGCGCCACAACGCCAACCCGCCCGGAGGCGATCGCCCGGATGCAGCAAGTGCTCAGTCAGAGTTGGGGCAATCCCTCCAGTCTGCACCAGTGGGGAGAACGTTCAGCACTGGTGGTGGAACAGGCAAGACAGGAAGTCGCCAGTCTAATCAATGCGCCAGCGGCGTCCATTGTCTTTACCGCTGGGGGCACCGAGGCCAATAATCTGGCCATTATGGGCATTGCCCAGCGCTATCCCACCCCCCAACATGTGATTATTTCCCAGGTGGAGCATCCGGCGGTGTCAGAACCGGTGCGCTGGCTGGAAACCCTGGGTTGGCAGGTGACTCGCCTACCCGTCGATTGTCAGGGCTGGGTAAATCCCTTAGAGTTACAAGCCGCTCTGCGTCCCACTACCGTACTGGTTTCGGTGATTTATGGCCAGAGTGAAGTTGGCACGGTGCAGTCCATTGCCAGCCTCGGTAGCATTGCCCGTGCCCACGGCGTTTGCTTCCATACCGATGCCGTCCAGGTCGCAGGTCGTCTACCCATTGATGTGGAGCTGCTACCCGTCGATCTCCTGTCCCTCTCCAGTCATAAGCTCTATGGTCCCCAGGGAGCTGGAGCCCTCTATATCCGCCCTGGGGTACAATTGCTCCCTTACCTGCGGGGAGGCGGTCAAGAACAGGGGTTGCGTTCAGGAACCCAGGCGGTATCAGCAATCTCGGGGTTTGGCGTTGCCGCCTCCCTGGCCGCAGCCGAAATGGCCTTGGAAGTTCCCCGGTTAACTGCTCTGCGCGATCGCCTGTTTGCCCATCTAGCGGACACCCCCGGTCTGTTGCCTACCGGGGTGTATGGAGCCACCCTAGAGGAGCAGCTGCGGCAGCGGTTGCCCCACCATGTGAGTTTGTGTCTTCAGTACCCCGATGGCGAAATCCTCAGTGGACGTACCCTGGTGCGACAGATGAATCTGGCTGGCATTGCCATCAGTGCCGGATCTGCCTGTCATAGTGGCAAGTCAACGCCGAGTCCGATCTTGCAGGCCATGGGCTATAGCGATCGCCGGGCTCAGGGTGCCATTCGCTTTACCTTGGGGCGGGACACGACCGCCGCAGATGTGGACTGGAGTGCCATGGTCTTGCAACAAATTCTCCATCGGTTGTTACCTGAAGTCTGGTTGAAAGAACGAACCAGGCAGTACAGTAGTTGCTAAATCTTGGGGGACGGCTATGTTTGGTCTGGGATGGTTAGAAGTGGGTTTAATTGCCCTCGCGGCGGTACTGGTGTTTGGTCCCAAGAAGATTCCGGAGTTGGGGAGTGCCTTGGGTAAAACCCTACGGGGCTTCAAAGATGAATTACAAAAGCCTGACGAAGAAGAGCCGCAGGATCTCGAATAATGGCTCTGGGATACGGCAGGAAATAACAGCAGCGGCGGAGGCTTCTGGAGGACTGGAAGCAGAGATGGCAACCCCGGTGATGAGATCGGGGAGGAGACCAATATCTCCTATAATGAGAGACTGCGTATTCTAAGTTTAAGTAACTGAATCAATGGCTGAATCGACCCAGATTCCTCATCTGCTGCGGGTTGCTCGTGGTGAAGTGTTAGATCGTCCGCCTGTGTGGATGATGCGGCAAGCTGGTCGCTATATGAAAGTCTATCGAGACCTGAGAGAGAAATATCCCTCTTTTCGCGATCGCTCTGAAAAAGCTGACTTAGCAATTGAGATTTCCCTCCAACCCTGGCGAGCCTTTGCCCCCGATGGGGTGATCCTGTTCTCGGATATTTTGACCCCCTTACCTGGCATTGGCATCCCCTTCGATATCATCGAAAGTCGTGGCCCTGTGATTGACCCCCCCGATTCGGAGTCGGGAACAAATTGAGCAACTCCATCCCCTCGATCCCGAGACCTCCCTTCCCTTCATTCGTCAAATTCTCAAGACGCTGCGGCAGGAAGTCGGGACTCAATCGACGGTCTTGGGCTTTGTCGGGTCTCCCTGGACTTTGGCAGCCTACGCCATTGAAGGCAAAAGCTCAAAAGACTACACCATCATCAAGAGCATGGCGTTCTCAGAGCCGGAGATCCTGCATCGTTTCCTGGGTAAACTGGCGGACGCAATTGGCCTCTATGCCTGTTATCAAATTGAATCAGGGGCACAGGTGATCCAACTCTTTGACTCTTGGGCGGGTCAACTGAGTCCTCAAGACTTTGCTAGCTTTGCCCTACCCTATCAGCAACAGGTGGTGCGGCAGATCAAAAATCGATATCCCGATACGCCGCTGATTCTGTATATCAACGGCAGTGCCGGCATCTTAGAACAGATGGCACTGTCGGGGGTCGACATTGTCAGTGTGGACTGGACAGTTGATATGGCTGTGGCTAGACAACGCTTAGGGACAGGTATTGGCGTTCAAGGCAATATTGATCCCTGTGCCCTCTTTGGTTCCCAGGATTTCATTCACAGTCGGGTTTTGGAAACTGTGCAAAAAGCTGGGAATTATAAGCACATCCTCAACCTGGGGCATGGAGTGCTCCAAAACACCCCCGAGGAAAATGTAGCTTTTTTCTTCGCCACCGCCAAACAGATCCGGTACGATGTGCTGACTCCTGCCTCAAACTGATGCGCATTCTCTTGACGGGAGCCAGCGGCTGCATCGGTCATTATATGGCTGAAGCATTGATCCAGGAAACGGATCATGAGTTATTCCTGTTGGTCAGAGATCCGCAGAAGCTGCGGTTTGATTTCCAGGCTCGGCCAGGGGTGACACTTTTGCAGGGGGATTTGGGACAAGTTCAGCAGTTTAGTTCCCTGCTAAAGACAATGGATCAGGCAATTCTAGCAGCCACTGCCTGGGGTGGGCAGGATACCTTTGAGGTTAATGTAACTCAAACCCTCGCCCTGATGGCGTTATTAGATCCCAGCCATTGTCAACAGGTACTCTATTTCTCCACCGCCAGTATCCTCAACCGCCAGAATCAACTACTACCAGAAGCAGGGCAACTCGGTACGGACTATATCCGTTCCAAATATCAGTGTTTTCAGCAATTATCCCAACTGGCGATCGCCCCCCGCATTCGGATCTTATTCCCCACCCTGGTTTTGGGGGGAGATGAGCACAAACCCTACTCCCATCTGTCGGCGGGGATTCCGGAGGTGTTGCGCTGGCTCAACTTAATTCGCTGGTTTCGGGCGGAGGGGAGTTTTCACTTTATTCACGGTCGGGATATTGCTCAAGTGGTTTCCTACCTAGTAGATCATCCAGTCCTTGATCTACCCGATCCAAAGCTCGTTTTAGGGAGCCCAGTTGTGAAGGTGAACCAAGCGATCACAGAATTTTGTGCCTACTTCAATCAACCTATCTATTTTCGGATTCCCCTCACGCTGTGGCTGGCCAATGTTTTAATCCGGGTTTTCCGCATTCAGATGGATGAGTGGAGTTACTTTAGTTTACAATACCGTCACTTTACCTATCGCCACCCGATAACCCCGGCTACCTTTGGTCTACCAATCTACTGTGGCACCATTTCTGATATGTTAACAATCAGCGGTATGTCTCCTAGAAAAAGCTGAAATGCTCCGTAGTGACTATTGTTGTTTGACGGCAATGTTTTCAACGGTCTACTGACTGGGAATTTAGGCACCACCTGTTCAGTATTGTGATTCACAATCCATGAGCTTCTCAGCAATACTTAGTTTTGTGTGCCCACAATGAACACTTTTCGGGGTATCTACAGGTTGTCAGCGACCAGATTCAGATTCAGTTGGCCGAGAATTTAGCCACTTCACCTCTGCAATCTAGTGTGAAAATCATAAAATTTTCGGAGATTGCCCAACTCAAAACAGACTAGGAGCCAATCAATGCTGTTATCATAGTAAGTTGGTTACGCTTGCCGATGTAGCTCAGTGGTAGAGCACTCGATTCGTAATCGAGCGGTCGCGGGTTCAAATCCCGCCATCGGCTTTCAATACCTAACAAGCTTTTCGCTTTATTTGGCGGGAGTTTCGAGCAATGCAACTCTAGAACCCTTGTCCTATCGTTGGATATTTTAGGGTCTTATTAGGCAAGATTGGAGATAGAACTGTGATAAAAACTGTGATAAAGTAGAGTTACTCGAAAATTATCACAGTGAGGTTGGGAAATGACCATCGGGCCTAAGAAGCGGAGACAAGCTGCGAGGGGAACTGTTCGAGTTGATGAATGTAATGGTTCTCTGCGGTTGGTGTGGAGCTATGGTGGCAAGCGGTACTTTTTCAGTCTGGGGTTGAATGATAGTCCCTATCACCGAAAGCTAGCTCAAGACAAAGCACTAGAGATTCAACGCGATATTGGGATAGGCGAGTTTGATCCGAGCCTGGAAAAGTACCGGAAGAAGTTGCAAGAGAAGGGGTTAGCAGCCGTTGAAGCGGTAACTGTGATAAAGCCAGTTACCTTATCACAGTTATGGGAGATGTATGTGGCTCATGTCAGTGTGGGTAAGTCCCCTAAAACCATTGATGGCACTTACAACCCAGTGACAGCCCATCTGAAGCGATGTAAAACCGATGGGCTGGAAGATCCAGCTAAATTCCGTATGGAGTTGCTACAAACCACAACCACAGGACAAGCGCGGCGCACTTTGATGCAATTAGCAGCAGTGGTGGACTGGGGATTAGAGCACGATCGCATCCCCACCAGAAAGAACCAATTCAGAACAATGTATCGGGAGTTGCCCAAAGCTAAAGCCCCCCCAGTTGTAGCCTTTAGCTCGGAAGAAATGGAGCAAATTATCCAGGCATTCAAAACTCATCAGGGGAGCGGGATGAATTACCAATGCTATGCTCCTTTTGTTGAATTTTTGCTGCGGTCTGGTTGCCGTACCTGTGAGGCGATTGGTCTGAGATGGGGAAGTGTAACTCCAGATTGCGCCAAAATCCATTTCCATGAATCGATTGTGGAGGTGTCGGGGAAACTGGTACGACGGCGTGAAACCAAAACGGATGAGGAGCGGTGGTTTTCATGCCCTCCCAAGTTACAGCATTTACTTCAGAACGTCCGTCCAGAAAATCCGGCTTCAGATGCTTTAGTGTTCTCCAGTCCCAAGGGGGGCGCGATCGGGCTGAGCAACTTTAATGATCGAGCATGGAAGACAATTCTGACTCAGTTGGGACTGTATGAAAAGGATGGCCGCAAGATGACACTCTACAGCACCCGGAGAACGTGGATTACGGCTCAAGCAGTCGCGGGGAATAGTAGCGATCGCATTGCGGCATGGGCGGGGAATAGTGCCCAAGTGATTGAGAGCCGATACATGGACAAGCTGAAGCTGCAAAACTTGAAACCCAGTGATATTTGAGCAGGGAGGTTGTGATGAGTGAAATTTGGCTACCACCTAGATTTGAAAAGTCCATAATGAGTCCATATCTGCTGCTCCCTCGCCTTCCGATATGGCCTTTGGGCATTCATCCATTTGGCATGGCTCTAACAATGATTTCTCATCCCGCAGATTACCCCTCTGATCCCTTCTATCAAACAGAATTTGGGAATTGTTGGATTGTTTATTTGAACTATATATGTCACGAGTGCTGTCGGCGTTTTCCTGGGTCTAATAGCCCTCATTTCGTACTTTCAAATAAAGGCAAAACAAAATCCTTATGGAAATGTGTAGATAAAGAAGCTCGTCTCTGGCTTTCAGTTTGGGCAATTCTGGAGCAGATGAAACCTCTAAATTGTCTTTGGAATAAGAGTGCCGTAATCTTTACTTACATTGTTAGGGAATGCCAACTAGTTACTCCATACTTTATCCGAAGCTCTCAGGGTAAGGTGGCTGCTTCAAATTTGTTTCGTGAGGTTCAACCATCTATCAACAAAGCCTTACAGAAGTTGGAAAATCCGTTTGACCAAAAGATTGCTCCTCATACTTTTCAGTTTATTGACATCGCAATTCGACTGGCTGCTGGAGAAGGTTGCCACAGTAGCGATATCCGAACGGAAAACTATTCAATTACCTTCCAGAAACAGTTTTTCAATCAGATGGTGCATGACAGAAAGACTTTGATTGCAGAGCTTCGATCCCAAAATCCAGCCTTAATTACCCCGGAAGGGATAAAGCAGCAAGGTCGCAGGACAGATCTGCAACAAAAATCCAGGAAGAAAAAAAAGCTGAGTTCTGAAACCCTCTCCAGGCAAGGTTTACAGCCCGAAGTTGAATTTCTCTGGAACTCTAAAAACCCTAGATATAGTGTTGATAGAGTTCCTGAGACACTATTAGAGATGGTTACTAGCGAGTTCGTCAAGAAGCGGGAAGCCGCCCTGGCTGTTGGGTTAAGCCCCCATACATTGAAGAAATATCGACAGACAGGTGTACTAGTTGAGGCCATTCATTATCAGCGGATCGGTAGTCGGACAGTTTTATATAACCTACCCCTGCTTCTTGATCGCATTCGGAATTGGAATGATGAGCAGGCGCATCAACGGGCAGTTGAAACTTATCTCCACTCCTTACCCTCCAACCAGCCGAAGCGGGGAAGGAAGGCTGGGTAATGGGCAATCGAGAGTTGGCAACTGTCCACTTGACAGAATTAGGCTACAAACCAGGGGAAACAGTTTTTCTTCGATTTTTCCTTGACAAGAGCAACCCTCAAAAGGCTGACGACCAAGGTCGCAAGGCAGAAGGCGTATTTCCTGATCTGCCTTGGCAACTGATTGAAACCTACCAAGCCCAAAGCTACGGTGTCTATTTTGTTGTTAACGCTGGTGGCCAAACAGATCAGGATGTTCAGTGTTGTCGAGCGATTTTCTACGAACACGACAACCTAGATAAAGCTCTATCAGCCTCGATGCATAAAGAGCTTGAATTGCCGGAACCGACTATCCAGGTAGACACGGGCGGGAAGTCGGTTCATTCGTATTGGCTGCTGAAAGAACCTTGCCCTGTTCAAGATTGGCGGGCACTTCAGACCGACTTGCTGGAATTTGCGGATGGTGATCGCCAACTGAAAAACCCTAGCAGGGTCATGAGGCTAGCTGGCTTTATCCATCCTGGAACCGGACAGCAAGCCACAATCATCAATCAATCTGGGCAGCGGTACTCCATCGAGCAGTTGCGGGCAATTGTCCCTACTACCAAACAGTTGGTTTCAGTGGTGGCTGTGCCAGCCTCAACCACTGACGCGGAAATTCAGCGAGCTTTGGCTGCAATACCTCGGAGGATTGCGAACAGTGGAACTTACCACCTTTACCGCAATAGTCTATGGGGGTTGAAAGCTCACTATGGTGCAGAACAGGCGATCGCGATGATGGAAGCTCACAGCCCATCTAAAGAGTGTGGGTGGAATGTGGCTCAGGTTTGCCGTTCGGGTGGCGACAGGATTACCCTGGGGAGTTTGTTCTACCATGCTCAGCAGCACGGGTTTAAGTTTACAGGAAAGGCTGAGATTTCCCCGCATCAACAGGGGCAAGGCAAGCCTTCTCCCAGCAAGCAGTCAGAAAATGAACTAGAAATGGAAGATCCAGTTACAGCAGAGGACGTTCAAGCCATCCTGACTGAAACAGGTTCCCAACCCGATCTAGGTTTTATCCACCCCCACCTGCTGATTCCTTTGCTGCACCGGGCAAAGCTCCTGAATGTTCCTGTTGAATGTTTTGTCGGGGCAATATTGCCAGTAGCAGCAAGCCTTCTGAAGGTAGGAACCCAGCTTTGCTTATGGCAGGCAACCGACTGGTATGTCCCACCAATTCTCTGGACTGCCTTGGTTGGGGAGTCGGGTACGTTGAAATCCCCAGTGTGGGACACTGCAATGAACCCCCTATATGCTTTGCAGGCATTCTGGGATGTGCTACATCAGGCCGCAGTGGAGAAGTTTGAAGCTGAACTGGAGGCCTGGGAAAAATCCAAGAAGGAAGATCGCGGTAAAAAGCCGAAAGCCCCAGCAGCTAGAGAGCTTTACTTCCAGGATGCAACGTTAGAAGCGATCGCCCAATCTGTCTCGACCTATCCAGAAAACGGAACGGTTTGCTCGGTTGATGAACTGACCCAATTCTCTAAAGGGTTTGATGCCTATCGCAATGGTCGGGGCGGAGATCGGGCAAAGTGGTTGTCGGCTTATGACGGGAAGGGCTTGAAAGTGAACCGCAAAGGGGGAACCCGCATCAGCCTTCAGAGATCATCTATTTCCTTGAGTGGCGGCATTCAGCCAGCCATTCTTCGCAAAGAGATGGGCGATCTGCAAGTAGTTGACGGCTTCTGGCAACGGATCGCCTACTTCCCGATTCCACTCACCAAAGCCCCCGTACCTCGGGGGGGTGGAACCTGTAACCTCTCTGGACTCTTGGAAGCCGCTTACCGGAGGTTGGATGAGTATTCTGCTCAAACGTTCTATCTAGATTCTGATGCTAGAAGTCTGTGGAATCAGTGGTGTGAAGAGTGTGAGGATTTGAAGGTCAGGGAATTACACCCGGCAATCCGGGCACTGTACCCCAAGGCAAAGGAAAGGGCTGCCAGAATTGCCCTGGTCATCCACTGTCTAAATGCTGCGATCGCTGGCACTGTTCCAACAGAGAAAATTTCTGCCCAAACCTTGCAGGGGGCGATAGAACTAACCCGTTGGACGTTGGCTCAAACCCGAATGTTGTTTGCTGATTTTGGTCAGGGCGAAAATCCCCAAGCTGTAAAAATTTGTCGTTTTGTCCAGCGTTTTAAGGATTTGGGGTGGATTACAGCAAGGCAAGTAAGCCGATGGCACTATCCCCTAATCTCTGCGAAGGAATCACGGGAATTTATGCAGCGGGTGGTTTTGTTGGAGTATGCCGTCACGAATGGGGAGGAACCTAACTCTAAACAATTCAAAATCAAGATTGTCACTGACAACACTGACAAATCCCCTCAACCCCATACCTTGCAAGGGATAGAAGTCCCTGACAAACCCACTGACAAGTCCCTGACAAACGCTGACAAGTCCCTGACAAACCCCGCGCTACTCACTCACCAGCGGGTGAGTGATGGCGTAGTAGTTGACGATTCCGCTCACGATTTGTCAGGTTTGTCAGGGAATGTCAGTGAGGGTGTCAGGGGGTTTGTCAGTGAGTCGGAAGCCAGTAATGGCAAGGCTTTAGGCCAGTTTGTCAGTGTTGTCAGTGACTTTGGTAAAAAGTGGAATTTCAAAACGGGCGATCGCGTCCGGGTGATTGGCGGGCAGTTCAAGGAAAACTACCGGGGGTTGGTGTTGCCGATCCACCGCATTACATCGGATGGCATTGCTTGCTGCACTCCAGAAGGGCGTTTAACAACCTGGCTTAATCCTCAAGATTTGCAATTAGTGGTAGAGGCTGGATAAATGAGGTTGAAAGCATGGCTGTTAGCTTAGAGTAGAAACGTACTATCCTCTGATCCACGATCCAGAGGGGGATTTATGGCTGGGGTGGATCAGAGGTCAAGCGGAAGAAGTCTCATAAATTTGTGCTCAGGCGAGAGGAGTTCCCACAATGGTTGCGAGTGCTGAAGTTTGTCGGATGAATGGAGCCAAGTCACGTGGCCCGGTGAGTGAAAGGGGAAAGATGATTTCCGCTCGCAATGCCACCAAACATGGGTTACTGGCTGAAAAACCTCCGATTCTGGCCACTGAAGATTTAGCAACGTTTCAAGGATTGATGCAAAGCTTGGTTGACACCTATCAACCAGAAGGGGCGGTGGAATGGCATTTGGTTCAGACCATTGCCATGTGCATCCAGCGTCAAAACCGTTTGTGGGTGGCTGAGGCGGCTTTGGGTAATGCTCAAGTTTTGCCTGCTGTCAGCAAGCCCTATACCGATGAGAAGTATCCTGCTCTCAAGCTACCCCAGACGGATGAACGGTGGAGTAGCTATCATCCAGCCAATCTGAATACAGAACGGGAAGTCTTGACCAGGTTTGTTGAGAAGAATCCGTTAGAAAACATTCCAACCGAAATCCGTTCTAAGTATTTTGCAGATAGCTGGACGGATTGGGTTGAGGTCACCCAAAAACAATTGAAGCGGTTAGATGATGAGTATCCGACTGATGGCATACCAGGGAAACCGAGGGATCTTCTAGGCACGATAAAACTGGATTTATATACCGATCTCTATCTACGGTGGGTTTGGGATCTCTATGCTGCACACCATCCGTTTGCTGTATGTTGGCTCTATGCTAAGTGCCTAGATCCTAATAAGCCTCCAACCTCCAAGGGGTGTCTACAGTTCTATCTGGAGAAGCATCACACAATTCTGGAGTACTGCCAGAAGCGGATCGACCAGATTGAACAGATTGAGCAGGAGATGCAGCAAGAGCGCGATCGCTACCAGCAGGATTTAGCCGCCTATCAAGCTCTAACGGCTAACCCTATCCCTCAACAGGTGGCGTTGCTGAGTCGGTATGAATCCCACATCTCTACGCAGTTAGAGCGGAGTCTGAATCAGCTTCAGATGGTGCAGAAGGAACGGAAGAAGGCGGGTTCCATGGGTTCGTTTGGTCAGAATTAGGACTCACTATACTGCGCTGTAGTTGTACCTTTCGAGCAATTTGTAGACATCTCTAAAAAGATTCCATTTAATGGAACTAGGTGATTTCTCAGATGTATGCTGAGTCTGATTACACTTCTAACCTATGAGCCATTCTCCGAATGAAGCCCAAACCCGCAAGGAATTGATTGACCCAAAATTGATTGCAGCAGGATGGGATATTGATCCTACCCATGGGCAAGTCAGGTTTGAAATTCCTGTAGATGGGTATGATGCGGAACCCTGGAATGGGGTAACAGACTACTGCCTCTACCGTTCCAATGGGGAAGTGATCGCGGTTGTAGAAGCGAAGAAACAGAGCCGTGATCCACGGGTGGCAGAGCAGCAGGTGCGGCATTATGTGACGGAAATAGCGAAGCATCAGAGCTTTCAGCCCTTTGCTTTTTTGACTAATGGCAGAGAAACCTATTTCTGGGATGTTGATCGCGAAACTAAACGCCAGGTGGCGGGCTTCTTCTCGCTGTCAGATCTGGAGAACCTGCTCTATCTGAGCCAAAACAAGATTGCGCTGCAAACCTTGGGGGTGAACATCGCGATCGCTGGACGAGCGTATCAGCAGGAAGCGATCCGGCGAGTTTGTGAGCGGTTTGATGGAGGGTTTCGTCAGAAGTGGCAGAATTGGAGAAACTACTGGAGGGATAGGCAAAATGGTTGCAACCGTAAAAAGCCTGACGCTGGAGGAGTTTTTAGAACTTCCAGAGACGAAACCCGCATCCGAGTTTATTGATGGACAAGTGAGCCAGAAGCCCATGCCCCAGGGAGAACATAGTACGCTTCAGAGTGAATTGTGCGATCGCATCAACCAGGTCACAAAAGCCCCCAAGCTTGCCTATGCCTTTCCAGAACTGCGCTGCACGTTTGGCGGAGCTTCCGTTGTACCGGATGTTGCCATATTTCGATGGGAGCGCATTCCCCGCACCGAAGCCGGGAGGGTTGCTAATCGCTTTAACCTCCAGCCTGATTGGGCGATCGAAATCCTTTCACCCGACCAGAGCCAAACCAAAGTCTTAGGCAATTTACTCCACTGTTCTCAGCACGGCACAGAACTCGGTTGGCTGCTAGATCCAGCAGAAGCAAGCATTTTGATAGTCTTTGGCGATCAGAGGGTGCAATTGCTGAGTGGCGATCGCCCCCTCCCGATTCTCGACGGCATTCCATTATCCTTATCAGTAGAACAGGTGTTTGGTTGGTTGAGTTTATGAGAAGCCTGATGAAATATGCAGTGGTGATTGAAAAAGGAGTCACAAGCTATGGAGCCTATATTCCCGATTTGCCGGGGTGCGTGGCAGTAGGGGAGACATTGGAAGAGGTGAGGAGACTGATTCAAGAAGCGATCGCATTCCATCTGGAAGGATTACAGGAAGACGGTGAATCAATTCCTGAACCTGTTTCGATTTGTGAGTATGTTGAAGCTTGTTGAGTATGCAGACGAGATGAAAGTGAATTATTTAACAATTCGGGATTGTGTCCAAAAAACTCAGCAGTGTGATCCTGTAAAACTGAATCGTGAGTCAATAACCTATATCGATATTTCCTCTATCGACAGACAAACAAAAAAGATAGTAGAACCTCAATATATTATTCCAAGTGAAGCCCCAAGTCGAGCCAGGAAACGTATCTACAAGGACGATATTCTGGTTTCAACTGTTCGACCAAATTTGAACTCTGTTGCTTTCGTCTCCAATCAATTTGATGATCAAATCGCATCAACTGGATTTTGTGTACTTCGCTCTAATCCAAAAATCATCAATCCTATTTATCTATTCTATTTCACCCAAACCAATCAGTTTGTTGAGAGATTAACAAAATTATCTATAGGTGCAGGATATCCTGCTGTTTCTGATGAAGACATTCTAGATTCCGAAATACCTTTGCCACCGATCGCAGAACAAAAACGAATTGCATCGATCGCCCAGAAATGCGATCGCCTCCGCCGCACCCGCCGCTACACCCAACAACTGAGCGATAGCTATTTGCGATCGGTCTTCCTTGAAATGTTTGGTGATTTTCTTGAACTAAATGTCAACTCTAAATTTGGAGATGTTCTAGAAATACCTCTGAACAATGGAGTTTTTGAGAAGAATGAGAAGTATAGTTTTGGAACTCCTGTAATTTGGGTGGATGATCTCTATCATACGATTTCAATAGATACATCCAAATTACGTAGAGCAAAACTAGATGATAAATCAGTAGATAAATACGAGGTGTTAGAAGGCGATTTATTATTCACTCGATCCTCCTTGGTTAGAGAAGGGACTGGGCAAATTAATATCGTTCCTTCTCTCAAAGAAAGAACTACTTTTGAATGTCATACTATTCGAGCACGTGTTGAAAAAAGAATAGTTAATCCCTATTACATTCTCGGACTTTATAGAAGTTCCTATGGTAGAAATCTAATCATGAATAGGGCTAATACTGCGACAATGACAACTATTGGACAAGAGGCAATTGCAGAACTTCTATGTCCCATACCACCTCTTCCCCTCCAAGAAAAATTTGCTCAAATTGTCCACCGGTTTGAGCGGCTGCGGATACAGCAACGGGAGGGCGATCGGCAGGCAGAACATTTATTTCAAACCGTTCTTCACCGTGCCTTCCGGGGTGAGTTGTAGTCCTAAGCATGAAGTGACCCAATACTGTCTTTGCCATGACAATCACCTCTTTTAGCGCATGGTACGATGTTAGATATATATAACATCCATGCCTAAAAACCGCTAAAAACGCATGAACTCTGTTAACCTGATCCGTGCCTTTCGGGAGCAAGCAGGACTCTCTCAAGAACAACTGGGAGAGGCGATTGGTGTTACCCGACAAACGATCGCCGCCTGGGAAACGGGCGATCGAGAACCTTCCCTTGCTCAACTCACCAAGATTGCGAAGCGGTTGGGTGTATCAACGGATCTGTTGCTGGCAACGAATTCTGATGGAGCAGCCTACTCATCAGAGATTGGGTTATTGTTTCGCGCAGACGAACCCGCTGCCCTCACCCCAACTTTGCGGAGCCTGTTGACCCAAAAGGCTATCGATTATGCCGCGATCGAGCAATTATTGGGTGAGTTACCAGCCCTGCCAGAGCAACGTCCCCTCAAGGAGTACAAAGAATATGCGGTTGAAGAAGTCGCCAAAGAAATTCGCCAATGGTTAGGTTTAAGCGAATCAACGCCGATCGGGGATGTGTTTGCCCTATTAGAAGCCAAGGGATTGAAGATCCTGCTACATCCTCTGCCTAACGATATCTCCGGTTTCTCTGCCTATACGGATGAACTGGGAGCCGTGATTTTTGTGAACTCGATTCATCCCACCGAGAGACAATTCTTTACGGTTCTTCACGAGCTTGCCCACCTCATCTTTCATCGTCAGGAATACAAAGCTTCATCCGAACCACTAACCCAAACCGCAGGCAAAGATCCACGGGAAAAATCTGCCGACCATTTAGCAGGAGCGGTTTTACTCTCAGAAGATATCCTTCGTAAAGAGCTACACGCCTATCGCGATCGCTGGATTCCAGAACCCCTTCTGGCAGACCTCAAATGTCGATACAACGTCAGCCTCATCACGATTCTGATCCGTGCTGGTCAACTCAGTTTTATCAACAAAAAGCAAGTTGGGCAGCAGATAGGGGTGCTCAAAAAGAAATATCCCGATCGTGAGCAGCCTACCCTACCCGAACCTTCTTGTCTGAATCGGCTACAACGTCTCACTTACCTGGCACTGTTAGAAGAGGAGATCACCACCTCTAGAGCCGCAGAAGTCCTTGGAGAAAGTCTTACTGCGGTGCGCCAAGAATTGCGACGGTGGACGGAGGAGAACGGGAATTGACCTTTTTAGTCGATGCTAATGTTCTGATTGATCTAGGCTTTGTAGAGGGGCTAGACGTATTACCAGCGTTGGGAACAGCCCAAGTTCTGGATGTTGTCTTGTTAGAGTGCGAGGAACCTCCCGACTTGGCAGACAACATTCGACAAGCTGGCATTCAGGAAATTGAGGCAAAGCAAGAGTGGGTAAAGGCTGCTCTACTTTACAAGACAGGACGCTTGAGTTTGCCCGATGTCTTAAACCTCTACTACGCGAAAACCGTTGGATGCACCTTGCTAACCAATGAAAAGCCCTTACGAAAGCTCTGCCAGCAGGAGCAAGTGCCCTTTCATGGTCTACTCTGGATCATCGAGCAAGCCTACCAGCTAAAGCTGAGAACTGCTGACCAACTGTGTGTCTGGCTCATCACGCTTGAGCAAGTGGGCAGCCGTCTGCCAACAGTGGAAGTAGCCCAATTGCGTCAATACTTAGGTTGCTAGAACCTACAACTAGAAAAGCGCATCTAATCCGATCGCCTGATTACCTTCTTAGATTGAAACAAGCAGAGGCGAAAAGCGCGATCGACTCCAAGCAACCCCAAACGCAATTCAAGACCTGTCCAGCTTTCTGGACAAACATATTACCTGATGGGCGACTATTTCTGGGCTAACGGTTTTACGTCGTTTTGAGCCACTCAAAATTTCAACTATACTGCGTTAGCTCATAGACTTGGGATTTTTGGGGGTGTGGGGGTGGTGCCCCAGCCAGGGGTTCCACCCCTGCACCCCTCCTACAAAATCCTTAAATTTATGTCCTGGCAAGGTATATTCAAACCTTCGTCACGAGAAATCAAGGGTTTCAGACTTTTAGTTGCACATCGCGTTATTTTAATCTTGCTTTAACTTCATTGTGTGTCTGTTCATAGAGAATTGGCATGAATGCCTTCTGCTTTTAGGAGCAATTTTCATGAACATCACGATGTATCAAGCATCTGTTCCTCCCCTCATGCACACACTAACTAATCTCATTGCGATTCTAGAGAAGGGAGCTGCACATGCCGAAGAGAAGAAAATTGCCCCATCGGTATTGCTGGATAGCCGCCTCTATCCCGATATGTTCCCACTAGTACGACAGGTGCAGATCGCCTCTGATATCGCTCGCAGAGGAGCGGCGCGACTAGCAGGGTTAGTAGCACCTGATATGCCAGACATCGAAACAACCTTTTCAGAACTCATCACACGGCTTCAGCAGACCATTGCCTATCTGAAAACTTTGACAGCAGAGCAGATTGATGGCTCAGAGACGCGGTCAATCTCCCTACCGGTAGGCGAAGAAACGATGGTATTTGATGGCTTGCCATATCTCCTCTACTTTGTTTTGCCCAATGTCTATTTTCATGTCACAACCGCATATGACATCCTCAGGCATTCTGGCGTAGAACTAGGCAAACGAGATTTTCTCGGCAGCCCAAAATAAAACCAGAGGGGATTTCAGGGGTCGGGGTCTTTACTTTGGGAAGGTTATAGAACCGACATATCCTGGACTAACTGTTAGGTACGCAACGCGGAGCAAAATGAGGTTGCTTTTCCTATCACTGAATAACACAGAGCGATACTCGCCATACTGTCCTGACTTAACCCCAGTGATGAACTCAACCGTAGCGGTGATGGGTGCAACGACTTTAGACATGGTTCTAACCTTCTTGTTGTGCAGTGACTCAGTGAGGCGGTAGAGGGGATGAAGGCATCCCCAGATAGGTTTAGAACTCGTCTGGTTCAGGCATCCACCAAGTGACAAACTGCCAGTCTGGAAACTGCTCAGCAACTACAGCATTGAGGCGAGGGCAGATCATTTGGCCATTGTTGGGGAAGGTTACTTCAATCACCAGAGATTCCATTCCCTGAAAGCAGGTAGGGGGTTGAGCAGGGCGGATCAGCTCGGCATAGATGGTGAAGGATTCGGGAAGGTTGGTTTTGACTGGGCGGGTTACGGTGTACATTTGAATTACTCCTTTGTGGGGTAAAGAGAGGGTTGTTGCTTCCCGGCGTAGCCCTCTCTCGTCTTCATACCCATATTATCCCTGTATACAAGGATTAAATCAAGATTGGACTGATTAAATTATCCCTGTATACAGAAAAGCCTCGATTGTCTTTACTTATCCCTGTATACATTTGATTTATCTCCGTATACTTAGGGTGTAGAGTGTTGGATCGAAAAATGCCTAAAGGAAACCCTAAGCCAATCATTACCCCAGAATTTGAGGCCAACAAAATCAAGCGTTCTGATGACACTACAGATCCACTTGCCCAACAGCAACTACAGGTAAGGGTTGGTCAGGATGTAGATAATGCGATCAGAAAATTAGGGAACCAAAAAACCGAATGGCTGCGACGGGTTATTACTGAGGCGGCAAAGCGAGAATTGATGGGGTTTGGAGAGGGCAATCTCAGTGAGGAGGAACAGCAGTGAATCAAGAGGGTGTAGAGCAGTCCCAAGAAGAACAAGAAGAAAATGTGCATGGAGCCTCCGATCCTCAGAAATGTAGAGATATGGAGAGGCGATATAAATGGAGACTGAAGACGATCAGGCCCACTAAAAACCCTGTGCTACCTGTAGACTGTGTTTTCTACGGAGAACAAACTAGCTTTGAGGATGAACGCTATGACTAAGGAAACCTGGATTGTATTCAAAGCTCACAGAATGGATGCCCATGGTTGGCAAGAACGGCGATTACAACCATTTGATAGTTTTACCGATATCTTGCATGAAGAGTGGGACAGTTCGGGTAGAGAAGATAAGTTACCCAAACCAGGCGATCGCGTCAGAGAGTATGCCAATCTCGATACTCCCGGTGATGGTGTCACCCATGGACGAGATGGGGACTGGATTGTCACCCGTGTTCAGCACTTCTCATCCTTTGATACCGACACAAGAATTGTAATTTGCTACTGCGAATATCAACCCGCTCTCCCTAACTGGGAACCTGTTCACCGAGGTCAACCCGTTGATGAGTTGCTGCAACCTGTAGAGGCATAATCTTGGGATGTGACAGTTCAAACTGTGATAAAAACTGTTATAAAAACAGCTACCCCAAGGAGAAGTCTTGCTTGAAAGGCTTATCAGAAAATCACTCTAGATGAAATGACTTCTCGATTCGTAATCGAGCGGTCGTGAGTTCAAATCTCATCATCGGCTTTCAAATCCACCAAGCTTTTCGCCTTATTTTGCAGGGGTTACAGGCTTTGGTGTCTGGATGTCTTGATACGGGTGATAGGTTTTTTTGGTCTTGTTGGGGAAGGTTGGAGATTGAACTGAGATAAAAACTGTGGGTAGTGTTTAAGAGGATGTTTTAAAAGTCTTTCAGGGTGTGTTTCACCACCCTAGCTACCTAGAAGCTAATACGAGAGAATCAGGGTTCCAGGGTTTGCGATCGCGCCTCTGAGTTGTATTTGAGGCTAAAGCCTACCCTTTTAAAACATCCTCTAAGATGTAATGATGGAGAAGTAGAGTTTCACGGTGTTGTGCTCCTTGCCTGTCTGTCCTCGTGGTGCCTCTTCCCACACGGTCAAGAATTGTCACATCCACAATGGGAAGTAACGGTTCAAATGCCAGTTTTAAAAATCGGTGCAAAATCACATTGGTGCGATCTGGTATTTCATCCATTACTACAACGCATTATTACTTGCGTAGCACTACCCAATCTATATTGCGATGGTCTCCGACCGGCCTTTGGCCATCGCCCTTTGATCATATTCAACCCGTAGAGTCTCTAAATCCCGAGGACAATCTCTAAGCACAGCCTCGTCCGTTGTCTGCAAATCGCAGGGAGCGTAACAGCCCGCGATTAAGCGGACAGCAGTAATATTTGTATCATCACCATTATAGCCATTCCTACTCTAATGAGATACGGTAACAACAATGAGAGAACCAGTTACGAATGTTCTCAAGAGAGATTTGGTTGAAAGCCGATTCAAGAGCCAAGGCGAGGTCAGGATAATTACGGGCCTTGATCGACCGTAAAATCTGCTTAATTTTAGACCAGGCATTTTCAATGGGGGAGAAATCAGGAGAATAGCGGGGTAAATAAATCAAAGTAGCTCCCGCTTGTTCAATCAAAGCTCTGATCTCAGCTCCCTTATGAATCGAGCAATTATCCATTAAGACAAAGGCTCCCGGCCATAACTGCGGCACTAATCGCTGAGCAATGAACGCTTCAAAGGTGAGTCCATCGATAGCCCCTAACAGACTCACTTGGGCAATCACACCTTTAAGAGATAAAGCCCCAATCACCGAGACATTTTTGCCTCGGCTGGAAGGACGATTTCCTCTGGCTCTTTGCCCTTTAAGGGCACGGGCAAGTAAGCGGTTCAGGCAGAGGTTGACTCCCGATTCATCAATAAAAATCAGGTTCTTGGGATCAAAAGCTCGAATGATCTGCCAATAGTCAAACCGCTCTAGCTGCACGGCCTCACTTTCTTTTTCACTGGGGTGAAGCGTTTTTTTAGGGTAATTTGAAGCCTCTGGAGCATCCGAGCGGTGGTTGAGCGTCCTATCCTGACCCCAGTTGCTTGCTCCAGTTGATCGCGAAGCTCCTCTAGGGTGGCATCATTATTGGCTTCTACAAGCTGTTTTAAAACTTGGAGTTGAGGTTCATTAAGTTTAGTGGGGGTTTGGAGCGTGCGAACTTTAGGGGCAATGTCCCCACTCTGTCGATATTGCTTGAGCAGTTTGTAGATGAAGCTTAAGGCGACTCGAAAGCGC
>NZ_JJML01000056.1 GCF_000775285.1 Neosynechococcus sphagnicola sy1
TCTACCAGTGCCTCAATCCTGGCTAGAGTATCCCCTTCACTTGCTTGCATGGGTTAGTTTGCCTTCCTTTTTGGCTTCTTCAATAGCGTCCTCAACCAGAATCTCAATCAGGTTGTTAAGGCTTCTGCGCTCAACCTTGGCTAAGCGCTCAAGCTCCTTCTTAAGGTCTTCTTTGAGATAAATAGATGTCCGAATCTTTTCTGTTGCCATATTGTCAGCCATGACTACATCCTTAATCATAATTACGACTTAGAGTTTAAGGATAACACAAAAGTAGTTATTAATAGTTTATATTAAACAATAGTAGCACTACCATGAGTTTGCACACATAAAGAGAGAGCGTCCGCCGACCAAAATAAACGCTCTCTTACCCCTTACAGGAGGAACCCCAAAGCCTGGGGTATGCCACTGACAATCAAAAGCAAGGAGCAGGATACCAAATTCTTATTAAGAATACTGGTAACTCTGGTAACCACACCCCTCAAACTCCCTTGCCACAAAGCTTAGAGGCGGTTACCGGCCCCCCAGAAACAGATCAGACGAGGTGGCCAGGGTAATGGCCAGGATTCTCAGCGAATGCCATCAAAGGCATTCTTGAACCGCAACCCCGACGATCGCCTGATGCCGTTATTCAATCAATTGGCACAAACAGTTGACCAGTTAGAGTCTGAGATTGCTACTTCGGAGAGTTAAGCTCTCAGAGCCATCTTGCCCCGTCTGCATGCCGCCTTAGGGTGAACTCATGTAGGTCAGGTAAAATTGGGACTACTATTTATGCCTGATGACGAAAAAATATTCTCTAGCTATTTAGTTCTAACCTACTCTACTTTCAATAAAATCAATGCCTCCAGTCGTTATTGATAATCCTGTTATCAACTCTGCCTTTGATGAGCCGCAACGGCATTTTAAATTCGATGAGGACGGTATCACTAACGAAATCTCGGATTACCGGCGAATTAGTCACTACTTTGTTCCGATCGCTCGACCCAAGAAAAAGAGTGAGCAGTTAGAGTTTGACTTGGGGCTAATTAGCCAGGATCGGGTTGAGGAGAACAAAACCATCAACCGGATTAGAGAACGGGTTTCTCTGTGGCGGAGGGGCGAGTATACCGGAGTTACCCCAACGACTCGAAAGCTACTGGAACACTGGCAGCATCCTGATCGGGAAAGACGACTGTTTTTCTGCCAACTTGAGGCATTAGAGACCGTCATCTACATTACGGAAGTCGCTAAGAAAGTTGGGGACAACTGGATCGAGAATGAGCTACGACAGGCAAATCAGGATGCTAACCCATTGCTGTTTCGGATGGCTTGCAAGATGGCAACTGGTAGCGGCAAAACGGTTGTGATGTCCATGATGATTGCTTGGCATACCCTCAATAAGCTTGCGAATCCTCAGAGTCGCTTGTTTAGCGATGCTTTTCTGGTGGTGACACCGGGCATTACGATTCGCGATCGCCTGCGAGTGCTGCAACCGAATGACCCGGAAAACTACTATCGAAAGCTTGACCTGGTGCCCCCGGATCTGATGCCTGAACTAGAGAAGGCAAAGATTCTCATTACGAACTATCATGCTTTTCAGCTAAGAGGATGTTTTAAAAGTCTTCCTGGGTGTATCCAACCACTCAGACCACCTAGAGACCGCTACGACAGAATCAGGGTTTATGGATTTTAGATTGCACCACTGAGTCGTATTTGAGGCTCAAGACGACCCTTTTAAAACATCCTCTAAGAGAGCAGGGTCATGGCTGTATTAATGCTAGTAAGACAACACACAAAATTGCAGCTCAGGATGGCACAAGCCCCTTCAAAGAAACCCCTGCTCAAATGGTGAATCGGGTTTGTCGGGCATTGGGTAACAAGAAAAACATCATTGTGATTAACGATGAGGCTCACCATTGTTATCGTCGCAGAGTGGGAGGAGAGGAAGAAAAGCTTACCGGAGATGACCGGAAAGAGGCACAGAAGCGAGAGGAGGAGGCAAGAGTTTGGATCTCTGGGCTTGAAGCCATTCAAAAGAAGATCGGGGTAAAGATGGTCTATGACCTGTCTGCTACTCCGTTCTTTCTGAAGGGTTCTGGATACCCAGAAGGCAACCTGTTCCCGTGGGTTGTGTCTGATTTCTCTCTGATTGATGCGATCGAAAGCGGTATCGTCAAAATTCCCCGTGTGCCAGTGGATGATGACAACGTCAAAGGACTGTTGCCCACCTACCGGAATATCTGGGCACTCATCCGCGAAGACTTACCCAAGAGTGGACGTAGTACCAAGGATGAGAGTAAAGCGCCCGGTGGTCCCAATCTGCCGAAAGAACTAACCGGAGCAATCCATAGCCTCTACAGCAACTATGAGAAAGCCTTTCAGCAGTGGCAGCAGAATACAGAGGCGCAACTGAAGGGGTTAACCCCGCCCGTGTTTATTGTAGTCTGCAACAATACCAACGTTTCTAAGCTGGTCTATGACTACATTTCAGGCTGGGATACCGGGAAAACCTACCCAGATAGTAGACCTGTTCTGGCACCGGGTAAGCTACCCCTGTTTAGCAATGTCAATAGTGAAAACTGGACAGCAAAACCTTACACGATCCTGGTAGACAGTGAGCAGCTAGAGTCTGGAGAAGCGATGAGTCCAGAGTTTAAGAAAATCGCCGCTCTGGAGATTGAAGAATTTAAGGCAGAGTACCGCGATCGCTACCCCGGTTCTGATCCAGACAAGATCAGCGATGAAGACTTGCTGAGGGAGGTCATGAACACGGTGGGCAAACCGGGCAAGTTGGGAGAACAGATCCGCTGTGTGGTGTCGGTTTCCATGCTGACCGAAGGATGGGATGCAAACACAGTGACGCATGTTTTGGGCGTGAGAGCGTTTGGAACTCAGCTACTCTGTGAACAGGTCATTGGTCGGGGCTTGAGGCGAGTGAGCTATGCTGCCGATGATCAGGGGATGTTTGAACCGGAGTATGCGGAAGTCTATGGGGTGCCCTTTGCCTTTATTCCCTGTGCAGGGTCTAACAAAGCGCCTAAGCCCGGTAGACTGCCTACCCGCGTTCGAGCCTTGGAAGATCGGATCGAGTGTGAGATTACCTTCCCTAGGCTCTTGGGCTATCGCTACGACATCATTGGGGAAAAGCTGGCTTACCAGTTTACGGATGATTGCAAATATGCCCTATCGACGGCTGACATTCCCAGCAGAACCGAGAATGCCCCAATTGTGGGTCAATCCAGCATTCATACCCTGGATGACCTGCGATCGCGCCGCCCCCAGGAGGTTGCTTTCCTGCTGGCAAAGCTGGTGTTAGAAAAATACTTTCGAGCCGATGGCACAAAGCAAGCGGAGAAAACCCAAACTCATCAGTTTGATTCAGCAGTGCAATCCTGGTTTTTCCCGCAATTGCTCCACATCACGAAAGAATGGTTGAGCCAGTGTGTGACCTGCAAATCAGGCACCTTCATTCAGGAACTCTTGTTGATCGAACTGGCGCATGATGCGGCTGACAAGATCTACACCGCGATCGCGGGTTCAGAGGGCAGCCAAAAGACTCTCAAGCCGATCCTGCGTCCCTACGATACCTTTGGCTCAACTCGCTATGTGGATTTTGATACGACAAAACCCGTCTATGTCACGGACTCAACGAAGTGTCACATTTCCCATGTGGTAGCGGATACGGATAGTTGGGAACAGAAAATGGCACAGGTTTTAGAAGACTTGCCAGAAGTCATCTGCTACGTTAAAAACCAGGGGTTAGGGTTCACGATTCCCTACACCCTATCGGGTCAGCAGAAAAATTACACGCCTGATTTCATTGCCAGGGTTAAGCATGACAACGCTGAACCGCTCTATCTTATTGTGGAGGTATCCGGTGAAGCCAGAAAAGATAAAGCGGCTAAGATTGCTCATGCCCGACAGTTTTGGGTGCCAGCCGTGAACAATCATGGGGCATTGGGGCGCTGGGGCATCATTGAGATCACCGATCCGTGGGATGCCGAAAATACAATCAAGGCATTCCTCCAAAAAACTGAGGTCAGCGTATGACGGTTGCCATCCCCATCCAAACGATCAAGCTATCCCCCGGTAGCCATGTGCTGATCTCAGGAGTCACATGGGAGCAGTATGAGGAACTATTGGAAGATCTGGGTGAAGAACGTCGGGTTCCCCGGATTAACTACTGCAATGAAACATTAGAAATCATGTCCCCTTTGCCCGCTCACGAAAGACCTCACCGCATCATTGCCGATATTGTGAAAGCAATGCTGGATGCCCAGGATCGAGCATGGGAAGACTTTGGCTCAACCACCTTCAAGAAGCTCAAAAGAGCAGGGTTAGAACCGGACACCTGTTTCTACATCCAGAACGCTGAACGGGTGCGATCGCTGATGCGGATGAATATGGAGCAAGACCCACCCCCCGATCTGGCGATCGAAGCGGACGTTACCTCGAAAACGACCCTGGAAGCCTATGCTGCGCTGCAAGTGCCAGAAGTCTGGCTTTATGACAATGGCAAGCTAAAGATCAACCTGTTGCAGAACGCAACCTATCAGGAATCGGCAACCAGTCCCACCTTTC
Organism: Neosynechococcus sphagnicola sy1; assembly: GCF_000775285.1. Classification (NCBI taxonomy): domain Bacteria; kingdom Bacillati; phylum Cyanobacteriota; class Cyanophyceae; order Neosynechococcales; family Neosynechococcaceae; genus Neosynechococcus; species Neosynechococcus sphagnicola. The sequence continues at coordinate 4,564 of NZ_JJML01000056.1, forward strand.
CCGCTTTGCCCATCGTTGAAATGGTGCCCCGCTTAATCCAGCAAGCCTTTCAGGATGGCACTAGCACCATGCTGCGATCGCTCCGTAAAGAACTTGCCAAAAGCCAGTAAGCCCCCTTGTAGAACCAGCGACTATGCCAGCAAAGAAGCCCTACGGCAACACTCCCATCGATAGCGTCAAACACCAGGACAAACGCGCGAATATCCCTACGGAGGAGTTGCGAGGGTTTGTGGCGGACGACGAAAAGAAACCCAAAATTGTGAAATACCAGCGGGATGAGTCGCGTGATCCGCAACTGGTTTGGCAGGGCAAGGATGAGCAGGATAGCCAAGATCTAGAAGTGCCTGCGGTGCCCATCTACATTCAGGAGAAGATTCATCCCCATGCCATTATTGAAGACTTTCGCCAGCAGGCAAAACAGCATGAGCCAGAACAGCTAGGGCTGTTTGCCTCCGATTTCAATGGCTTAGAGTTTGACAAGCTGATCGAGTTTTATGAACACAAAGACGGGCTGAAGTGGTCGAACCGGATGATTTTGGGCGATTCTCTGCTGGTGATGAACTCGCTGGCAGAAAAGGAAGGGCTGAAGGGCAAAGTCCAGATGATTTACCTCGATCCGCCCTACGGCATTAAGTTTGGCTCCAACTGGCAGGTTTCCACCCGGAAGCGGGACGTGAAGGATGGCAAGGTAGAGGATGTCACCCGCCAACCGGAACAGATTCGGGCATTTCGGGATACCTGGGAAAAGGGGATTCATTCCTATTTGGCGTACCTGCGCGATCGCCTGGTGGTTGCCAGGGAATTACTGACAGAAACAGGCAGCATTTTTGTCCAAATTGGCGATGAAAATATTCATCGAGTCAGGTGCTTGATGGATGAAGTCTTTGGCAGTAGTAATTTTTCAACACTCATTACTTTTACAAAGACCTCACCGCTAGGTGGTGATCTACTCCCCTCAACAACAGACTTTATCCTCTGGTATGCAAAAGATATTGAAAAAGTTAAGTATAGGCAGATCTTTTATGAGAAAAAGCCAGGTGAACTGGGAGCTTCAAGATATTCAGGAGTTGAGCTAGGTGATGGCACTCGAATTTCAGCAAGTTTATATCAAGGTGATCTAGGCTTGGTTCGGCTATATGCAGATAGTGATACTTCTGCTATGTATACAACACCTCATTTGGCTTTGCCACTGGAATATAACGGACGAATATTTACACCAAACAAGGGTCGTCAGTGGCAAACAACCCTAGAAGGAATGAACCGATTAGGGATTGTTGGGCGTTTAATTGTTCAAGGTAACAACTTAAGATATATTCGCTACTTAAATGATTTTCCTGTTAATCCTTTATCTAATATTTGGACAGATATTGGAGGAATTCAAAGTCGTAGCGACCCAAAGGTTTATGTAGTTCAAACTGCTACATCTGCAATTCAACGTTGTCTTTTAATGACCACTGACCCTGGAGATTTGGTTCTCGATCCCACCTGTGGCAGTGGTACCACTGCTCACGTTGCCGAACAGTGGGGACGACGCTGGATCACCATCGATACCAGCCGCGTAGCTCTTGCCCTTGCCCGCACGCGCCTCATGGCTGCCCGCTTCCCCTACTACCTGCTGGCAGATTCCCCTGAGGGCAGGCAAAAAGAGCAGGAAATTCTGGGCATCTCAATGTGATTCCCGCCAACTTTGGCAAACGCACTCCACAAGCAGCGGAAAACCCTCACCCTGCCTCCGGCTTCCCTCTCCCGTGGGGAGAGGGAAGCCGGAGGCAGGGTGAGGGCAGAAACCGACATCAAGAAAGGCTTTGTCTACAAACGGGTGCCCCACGTTACCCTCAAAGCCATTGCCAATAACCCCGAAATCGATACGATTCATGAGCAGTGGCAGCAGCAGCTAGAACCGATCCGCACTCAGCTAAATCAACTCCTCAAGCAAGCCTGGGAAGACTGGCAGATTCCCCGCGAACCGGAAGAGAAATGGTCACAGCAGGCAAAAGACCTGTTAACCCAATGGTGGAGCCTGCGACAGCAACGGCAACAGGAAATTGATGCCTCCATTGCCCGCAATGCCGACACCGAAATTCTCTACGATCAGCCCTACGAAGACACCAAACGCCTGCGAGTCACCGGCCCCTTCACCGTTGAAAGCCTCTCACCCCACCGGGTTCTCTCTGCCGATGAAGAACGCCCCACCGCCGAAGCCGATGGGCAACAACAAGCCTCCGATCAGTTTGAAACCCGCATCATCGAAAACCTGAGAAAAGCAGGGGTACAGAATACCGTTAAGCAAGAGCGTTTGAAGTTTGACTCCCTCGAACCCCATCCGGGAACCTGGATACATGCCACGGGCGAATACACCGATGCTGATGACAAGGTGAAAAAAGTCGCCGTTTCCATCGGTCCCGAATATGGCACCGTCAGCGCCGACGACATCCGAGAAGCCGCCAAAGAAGCGGTTCAGGGCATTGGCTATGACTTGCTGATCGTCTGTGGTTTTGCGTTTGATCCCAGTGTGCCAGAAGAGGCAAAACGCTATGGCAAACTCATCGTTCTCCCCACCCGTATGAACTCTGATCTGTTGCTAGGGGATGAACTCCTGAAAAAAACCGGATCAGCGAACCTGTTCATGGTCTTCGGTGAACCCGATATCGAAATCAAACAGCAGGGCGGCAAAGTCACCGTCACCCTACACGGTCTAGACATCTACGACCCGACTACTGGCGAGATTCGCAGCCATGCCACCGATGACATCGCCTGCTGGTTCATCGACACCCACTACAACGGGGAAAGCTTTTTCGTCCGTCATGCCTACTTCACCGGAGCCGATCAACCCTACGACAAACTCAAACGTGCCCTCAAAGCCGAAATCGATGAATCTGCCTGGTCTGATCTCTACTCCACCACCAGCCGCCCCTTCGATGCCCCATCCCGCAACGGCAAACCCGGAAAAATCGCCGTCAAGGTAATCAACCATTACGGTGATGAAGTCTTGAAGGTATATGAAGTTCAAGCCGTGTGACTATATGAGAGACTTTGCCCCAACAACTCCCTGAACATTTGCCCGTACTCAGGAGCAAAATATGCTAATCGTGCTTCAGCGAGAATCTTATAGAGCGCGTTCTGGGGATTAGCCATGATGACAATCAGAAATGCGATATTAGTAACGTGAGAGCAGGAGGAAGACGATGAAAAAGAAGTTGAACAGCCCCAGCCCAGAAGCTATGGCAATGATCAACGCTCATCGAGAACGGTGGTTCTCCAAGGAAACACCAGAACAACTAGCTGAACGGAGAGCTAAATCTGCTGCTAAAATTGCTGCGCTGGAAGCTGAGGAAAAGGAAGAAGAAGCAGCGTTTCGCAGGCAGGAAGCGATAGAGTCAACGTGGTTCTGGGAAGAAGGATACGACGCTACTCATTAGTTTAGTTTTTTCAACGCCACGAGAATAACTGCCGGGGTGGGGGTAGGGTGACCGGAGCCGGACGACCCGTACCTTCATTGGAGCCTCACGCTTATCTTTTGCGGCAGCCATAATCTTCTCCCTTCTCTTCTCTCTTTAACCGCACCTGATTACCTGCTTTGTTGAACGGTTGCGGCGCTCGTAGGCAACCCGGATCGGGCTTTTCTCCTCCTCTGCCATGACAGACTGATACTCCGCTGTGGGAATGTTCTTGCGCTTCGCCTCTTCGTGCTTGAGGGCTTCGACCTTTTTGGAGTTGGGGGACTTGGGAGGCATGGGTACGGAGTGGATGGTGCCGTGGATAGTGGGTAGTGGGGGATGGTGGCAGGAGGCGATCTACGACGTGGAATGTCTTGTGCTTGAGGCTCTGAACCAGCTAAATCAGTAAGAGGATGTTTTAAAAGTTTTTTGGGTCAGATTTTATGCTAACTGCCTCACCATGATTCGTATCATGGCCAGGTAAATAAATGTCTCCGAAGTTTCTGGCCATAACTCATAGTCTCGAACCAATCGACGGTACCCCATGAGCCAGCCAAATGTTCGTTCAACAACCCACCTTTTTTTCAGCAATACGAACCCTTTGGTTTGCTCTGGTCGCAGCACAACCTCCACAATCCACCGACAAACATCCATCACCCACATCAGGAATGGATTACCGTCAAAACCGCCATCGGCCCAAATCGTATGCAGTCGCGATACCCCTTGACCCATCTGTTTCACCTGTTGGAGTACCTGTTTAGCCCCCTCTCGTTCGGGTACACTCGCGGCAGTCACCAAGACCCGCAACAGCAATCCCAGGGTATCGACCGTCATAAA
>NZ_JJML01000057.1 GCF_000775285.1 Neosynechococcus sphagnicola sy1
CCCCTTCCACCACAATTAACCACTTAGGATTCACCCCATGGATGGCATTTCCAGCGCGTTCAGCAGCCAGCCTCCAATCGGTGGCTAAGTCATTTGTGCCCCAACTGGCGCGGCCATGGGGGTCTCATTTTTTGAGATCTGCCCCTATGACATTTGGCTGGTTTTTTAATAGCGACTGGCGAGCATTGTCCAAGTGTTAATCCAGTCAGCCTCGGTAAAGCCCCCCATCTCCGTACCAAAGTTCCGGAATGCTGTAGTCACCCAGTCGATGGCTATCGAGTAAATTAATAGCCCCAGTCGGTTACTTTCTTGAATTACTAAGTCCATGACTTGCAACGGCGTTTTCCCCTGCAAGCTTTGGTTACTTCCTAAGCTAAAGTTAACGCTACTGATGGACGGAGAGCGTAAGGCTTGCACTGAAAACGGCAGTCGAATGACGTTATATCCCAGACCTTTAATCTGAGCCAGCATATCTTTGTAGTCTCGTGCCCAGAGGCCATGGGGAACATGGACATCTGTTTCCATGCCAAACCAGTTCACCCCCTTAAGAGGACTGGGGTTCCCTTGGCATCAACGACTTGTGTCCCTTTAGTTGAGAGGGGGGTGGCGATCTGAGGGGGGTGGTTGCAGCGTTGGTAAGAGGGGGAAAATACTCAAATACACTCACCAGTGTGAGGGTGAGGGTAAATAACAGGCTAAAGATGAGTAATTTCTGTCGTGTGAGGGTTCCCAGCCGCATCAATGGCAGCCAGCGGAAGAATTTAGACACTGTTTTTATGAAGTTCCAAGATGATGAGGATTTTTTTTGGCTTCAGATCAACAGGGTTTAACTCCAGAAAAACATAGCATTGAGCTGCAAGTCGTGACCTTTGTCACCCTATGCAGAATGGATCAACTTCAACAGCACGTCGATTACCCTAGTGGTCGCTCCCCGATGTTGAAAGCTAGGGAGATCCGTGGGTGATCCTGAGGGTTTTTGCCGCTGGCAGGCGATTTGTTGGCGACTCAACCAGGTGGATAACGCCGCGATCGAGGTGGCGGCAGGTACAACACCGATGCGGCTGCCAATAAAGTCCTGAGGGTTCAGGGTATCGGGTTGAAAACTGAGGGTGGGCTGGCCACAGAACGCAGACTCGACTAAAAACATCGAGGTCATCCCTACAATCAAATCCGCCGCCAAAATACAGGGTAAGGGCGGTTGATGTTCCAAGATGTGAATCTGCCGCTGACTGGCAGAGAGTGCAGCGCGCACAAATGCTAGGGACTCCTCTGGATGTAATTTATCCACAATCACCCAGGGACGGTGGCTCCGTTGTTCCTCTAGCTCCACGGCTTGTATCAGGCCCTGGAGGGCAGTAATTTCTGTGTAGCCACGATAGTAGGGACTATGGGGAGGGAAATCTCGACTAAAGGCTTCAGAGGCAAATAACACAATGGAACTATTGGTCGGTGACTCACTCAGCCAAGTTTTGCGGAGGGCAGCCGCCTGATCCACAACCGATGCTTTCTGTAATAGCAGGGGTAACTGCTCTAGGTAGGGTTGACCCGTCACAATTAAATGGGTGAGAGGCAGACCTTCCGCGATCGCCTGTTCGTAGGCAATGGCATCCATGAGGGCAATTTGGGTGGGGAGTACCAGTTCCCCAGAGAGGGGATGGGTAAACCGGGTGCGGTAGTTCGACCACATATCGATCAGGGAAACCGTCGGTCGCGGGCGATCGCAGGTTTGATTCACCGCCAGAATTTCCTTATCCAGACTCAGCCCCCAGGCTGTCCCTAACAAGAGGATATCTGGGTTGATGGTCGTGAGGAGTTGACTGAGATCCGACCTCATCCGTGACTCGGCAAGCTCAGACAGGCTCAAAGCCTGATGGGGAATCCCGGCAGACTGCACCACCGACAGGGCCTTGCCACAGGCTAGGGTAACCACCTCAACCTGCCGCGCCCGGAGTTGATGAATCACCGGCGTGAGGGCATTGGCTCCACCAACATCCTGAACTGCTACGAGAACAATCACAGGGATACGCTAAACGGCAGTGGTGGGAGCTGGAACTTTAGGGAAGCGATTGCGGACAAAGGCACGAATCTGGGCTTCATTGGCCGTTGGCTGCTTCTCTGCACCGCCCAGTAAGGTTTCGGTGCTGCGAATTTGCGCCACCAGTTGGGCGAGTTCGGTTGGTGTTACCGACAAAATGTGATCGGTACCCGGTAGGGACTTATCTAACGTCAAGTGCTTTTCAATCACTTCAGCCCCTAGAGCCACTGCCAGCACCGGGGCTAGTAACCCCAGGGTATGGTCAGAGTAGCCCACATGGTGCTGGGGAAAGCTGGCTTTGAGGGTAGAAATTACCGCTAGATTGGCCTCCTCCTCGGGGCAAGGATACTGGGTGGTACATTGCAGAATATAGAGATGGGGAATCCGATCCAGGTGGGCAACGGCTTGTTGAATTTCAGCCAGGGTTGCCAACCCCGTGGAGAGAAACAGCGTCTCCACCCGTCCATTTAAGTAATCTAGTAACCCCCAGTTCAGCATCTCAGAGGAGGCGATTTTAATTTTTCGCAGTCCCAATACTTCAACTAAAAACTGAGCCCGCTCAATACTAAAGGGCGTACTCAGGAACTCAATCCCGGCTGCCTCCGCCAGAGCTTTAAATTGGAAATGGCGGTCATTGGAGAGTTGAACCTGGGTGAACCACTCCCGCTCCGGGTCATCTGCCGCCACGTCAGCACCAAAGTAGGACTGAAACTTGACAATGTCAGCCCCGGCGGCGGCGGCGGCCTGAATCATGGAGGGCACCAGCTGCCAATTGCCAATATGATTTTCGCCAATTTCAGCGATGACGATGGTTTTGCGGTTCACGTTGGAGGTTGCAGGTTCACGTTACGACATTGGTAGTCTACCAAATTGCTCTAGGATCTCCAGCCCCCACTGGTTCGTCAGCTCTGCCCACCCGGCACTGACTCGGCCTAGATCCGCCGTCATGCTGCCCCGGCGAATGGTGTAGTGATAGAGCGGTCGGGGAAGATGCAGCGGTGGGCGACCACTGCGGAGCAGATAGCGGATATATAAATCGTATTCCTCCCAAAACAGCGGCCGATAGCCGCCAATGGCTTGCAGTAAATCCCGGCGCATCAGGGTGCCGGCAGCAATCCAGGTGTAGAGATTGCCGGGATCAAGGGCAATGTACCGTCTCGTTTGGTCTGCTAACATCACCTCGTAGCGATCGCTGATCACGAGATCGGTATCACCTGTTTCCAGGGATGCAGCCATAGATGCCAGAATCTCGGGTGCGATCTGATCATCGGCATCGAGGCGAATCACATAGTCTCCCTGGGCTGCCTCCAGTCCTCGATTACAGGCAGCAGCCAGTCCTAAATTGGTGGCATGGTGGAAATAGCGAAAGTTGGGTTGGGCTTGAAACGGGGCGATCGCCGCCACGGTCTCATCGGTGGATCCATCGTTGACAAAGATGACTTCGTATTGGTCAGGGGGCAAGGTTTGACCATACAAACTGGTCAACGCCTGGGCCACAAAGGGGGCATCGTTATAACAGCAGACAATCACACTGATGTTCATGATGCTGTCGGCTGATGGGCAACGAGGGCAATGTATTTATAATTTGAAAACCGATTGACTTCAATCTCTTGTACCACCTGAAAGGGCAGCATTGGCAGTAAATCGGCGGGGGATTGCATCATTTCATTGCCATACTTCTGTTCTCCCGGTTGGTAAAACTGCTGCACCATCAGATAATGACCACCGGGAATTAACACCCGTTGAATTTCAGCAAATAGCGCTGGGAGCTGTGGGAGAACGTACCAGAGCAGTTCCGCCGACACCACTAGATCAAAACTGGCATCTGGAAAGGGCAGCGGGGGGATAGGGGCGGCGAGGAATTGAATCTCTGGATACCGGGCTTGAGCCGCCGCCACGGCGGTCGGTGAGATATCAATGGCGGTGACAGTAGCCCCGGTTGCCACTTGCAATCGCTGCGTCAACCGGCCTTTACCACAGCCAAGATCGAGGAGCTGGTGATACCGACGACGACTTAATAGCGGTAAAGCGAGATCGTGGGACAAGTAGTCCAGACTATCTTGACCCCAGGGATCAGGACAGTTCTGGTACATGGCTTCAAAGGCCCCAATGAACTGCCCGTCTTTGATTAAGTAGTCATGGTAGTCCGTCGTCGCCATATCAAGATTTCAGCAGATCATCAACCTGTGCCCAGGCTGCCTGACGACTGACCTCTCGGGTGCGGTACCAATCAATATATCGGCGCACTCCTTCTTCAAAGCTGGTGGTGGGCTCCCAACCCAACTCTGTTTTTGCCCGCTGGCTAGACACTTCTTTCCCAGAAAAACTCTCCAGGTCGGGCTTCTACGTATTCAATACTGACATTGCCGAGAATCTTCTGAATGGTCTCCGCAATTTGGCGAATGGAGACTTTATCTGAGCCATCCAGGTTGTAAATCCGATTCCGTCCGGCGGATCGGAGGGACAGGACAATCCCTTCGGCTAGGTCTTCAACATAGACAAACTTGCGGAACTGCATCCCGTCCCCCGCTAGGGTCAGGGGTTGTCCCGTCAGCGCCTTGCGGACAAAAATTGGTAAGACCGCACCATCCCGCGATCGCGGGCCATAGGGAATCCCGAAGCGCAGAATTGTAAAGTCAAGGTCGTAGAGCTTGGAATAGGCTTGACAGTAGTACTCTGAAGCAATTTTGGTGGCGGTATATAGATGGGAGGGGGCGGCAAGGGGGGTGTCTTCATCCACCGCCACGTCCTGGCAATCGCTGTAGACCCAGGTGGTGCTACCGTAAACCACCCGTGCTAATTTCTCTTTGCGAGCCGCTTCCAGGACACAGCTGGTGCCCTGGGTATTGATGGTTTCGGAGTAAAACGGTTCTTCAAATACGTCTTTGACATCCGCAACAGCAGCCAGATGAATCACGGCGGCAGTGCCCTTCATCGCACAACGTAAATCTTCAACACTGAGGATAGTGCCCAGATAATGCTCAATGAATTCATGATAGGGAGATTGGATCTGATCAAAGATTTTGACCTGTACCCCCCGTGCCAGCAGTTTATCGACAACATGGGAGCCAATAAACCCAGACCCCCCCTGTGACCAATACCTTCATCTATCCAGCTTCCCTTTATGCGGTGATCATCAAAAAAATCTAGGTTGAATTACGCCCCAGGGGGCAGGGGTTGCCCTTGGGCTGTGTAGCTTCCCCCGTGGTAGTAAATAGGAACGCACCAATGGTTCTCAGCCACCCAATCGGTGTTGGGCAGATCTACAGCATGCCCCATAATCCGATGGCAGGGCTGATCATATACCTTACCCGTCGAGCGTTCAATGGGCTCAAAAACAATGTATTTGTAATAACCGGATTTCATACCAGCGGGAAGTTGGAGGTGCTGGGGATAAAGGCGATCCAGCTGGCTGGCGTAGGCCTGCTTCCAAGCCACGATTTCGGGCATCCGCTCGGTTTGAACACAGCCGATCGCGGCGGTGAACTCACTGAGGCGATAGTTCAAGCCCTCAATGACATGGTCAAACTTGCCATAGTTCCGGTATTTTTGGGCATAGGCTGCTAACTCAGGATGGCGGGTGACCAACATCCCCCCTTCTCCGGTGGAGATGGTTTTGGTGGCATAGAAAGAGTAGACCCCGGCATCGCCCCAGGATCCCGGTTTTTGCCCGTTCCACTCCGCCCCGTGGGCATGGGCACAGTCTTCTAACAACCAGATTTGATGCGCACGGCAGTACTCGGCAATTTTCTCCACCTCAAAGGCAAGGTGGCCACCGATATGCACCAACCAAGCAGCAGCTGGTTTGTACTGTTCTGCCTTGGCGACAAAATCCTCGTAGGACATACACAGGTCGTGGCGGTTACAATCTACAAACTGCACTTTGCCTCCGGCTTTCACCACCGACAGCGGTGTGGCCATGAAGGTATTGGCGGGGCAGAGTACCGTTTTGTCTCGAATATCTAGATAGTCCAAACAGGCCATGGCCGCCCCCGCCCAACTGGAAAATGCTACGGAGGGTAACCCATTCCATTGCTGCCACAGCTGCTCAAATTGGTGGGTAAAGGCTCCTTCACTCCAGCGATTGGCGTTGAAAATCTCGTCCCACATTTGATGCAGGCGATCGCGATCGCGGGGATCAAAGCCGATAGTAAAACGAGAGAGTTCTGGATTGAGGGCAGCGGCATCAGTCACAGGTCAATGGTTGGGCGGGGTAAGTCTACCTAGCTAGTTTACCCTCTATTCACCTCCCAATGATTTCACGAACAGCTTGAGTCCAGATTCCAGTGACCATTGGGGCTGATAGCCCAAAACAGCTGAGGCTCGAGAGATATCTGCCTGGGACTGGTGAATATCCCCCGTCTCCGGGGGGGAGCATAGTCAATGGACTTCGACCACTGGGGAAATTGAGTTTGGAGCAGCGCCACTACCTCTCCCAGGGAGGCCTGTCGCCCGGTGCCAATGTTGATCACCTGGCAATTGCCAACGGGTAAATCAGTGAGCAGGGCTTGCCGAAAGGCGATCGCCACATCCTTGACGCAGACAAAATCTCGGCTTTGGCTACCATCGCCATAGATGGTAATCGGCAAGTCCTGCTGCATGGCTTGGGCAAAGATGGAGATGACTCCCGAATAGGCAGAATCGGCACTCTGGCGGGGGCCAAAGACATTAAACAACCGCAGCGCTACACAAGAGAGGTTGAATTGGGGGGCAAACAGGACAGCGTACTGCTCACTCCAGTACTTGTGGTAGCCGTAGGGGGAGATCGGTTGGATGGGATGGGATTCGGGGATTGGCACCTGGAGGGGATTGCCATAGACCGCTGCGGAACTGGCAAACACCAACCGGGGAATCTGGAGGGCTTGACAAAGTTGGAGGACAGCGAGGCTGGCAGAGAGATTGTTGTGATGGCACGACAGGGGCTGTGTCCAAGAGGACATCACCGATGCGGTGGCGGCTAAATGCACCAGACCATGAATCGGGGGGGTGAACTCCCTCGGATCGCAGTCCACAATATCCTTGTCCAGCCATTGCAACCTTGGGTCCTGGGGGAGATGGTGGGGATTCCCGGTGCGGCAATCATCAACGACTGTGATTTGATCCCCCTGAGCGAGGAGGTGCTCAATGAGATGGGAGCCAATAAAACCCGCTCCGCCCGTGACTAAGACATGCATGGTTGATCGGGTTGCCACGAGGAACAGCGATCGGTGTGCCAGTTTAATTGGGGCCGAAAATAGGCATCCTTACTAAAGCTGGAAAACTTATCTCGATAGCCAGAAAACTCCACATCAAAATAGAGAACCTGGCGAAAGCTGAGATGTTGGATATTCTGACAAAACAGGCTCACAGACAGATAAAATCGTCGCTCCCCAAAGGAGTGCTGGGGCAAGATGCATTGTGAATGATAAATGCCGGGTTGAAGAATTGCTGGTTGCTCGATGATGTCATCGAACTCACTCTGTAGCAAGACTGTATTCTCGTGATCAACCAGCTTTACCAGCATTTGAAAAGTGGGTGCTGCCTGGAAACATTCAAAGATGATGGACACAATAATATCTTCATCGGAGCGAAAGCAGGTACAGGATTCCCCAGCCTGATTTAACAAGGCAATTTCATGACACTGAAAAAAAACTTTCCCCTGGAATAAATGGCTGCGCGCTTTCTCCTGTAGCGCTTCCCCCTTCGCAACTCCGTTCATCACCACCTGGCGGTCTAGATATTGACCGAGGGCTTCGTTGGTCTCGCCATCCCAGGCTACCTGTCCCCGTTCCAGTAGGAGCGATCGCCCACAGAGACTGCGCACCGCAGCCATATTGTGGCTGACAAACAAAACTGTGCGGCCCTGGGTGGTGACATCCTGCATTTTCCCCAGACACTTGCGCTGAAACTCCGCATCCCCTACGGCCAACACTTCGTCCACAATCAAAATTTCAGGTTCTAAATGGGCGGCCACCGCGAAGGCTAAGCGCACATACATCCCCGAGGAGTAACGTTTTACGGGGGTATCAATAAACTTTTCGATCCCAGCAAAATCGACAATTTCATCAAATTTTCGGTCAATTTCCCACCGTTTCATCCCCATAATTGTGCCATTGAGGTAGACGTTCTCCCGCCCCGTTAATTCCGGGTGAAACCCAGTTCCCACTTCCAGAAGTGAGGCTACCTGACCGCGCATTTCGGCATAGCCAACCGTCGGCTCTGTGATTCTTGACAAGATTTTTAACAGGGTAGACTTTCCGGCTCCATTGCGACCAATAATGCCAACAATTTCACCCTGCTGCACTTCAAAGGAAACCTCTTTTAACGCCCAAATGAGTTCCTCTGGGGTCGGTTCACTCAGGGTTTGTTTCAGATATCGCAGGGGAGAGCCAACCCAATTGATCAGCAATGTTTGCAGATTTTGGGATTGTTTTTGAGCCGTCCCAATACGATAGCGTTTGCCTAGATTTTCGACACGGATGACGGGGGTAGTCATAACTTAAAACGGCTCAGAATTCTCGAAAAACTAACGCTTATTAACCGATCATACGATGTCAATAATATTGCGCTCCGTATGCCGGAAGTAATAAGCCCCAGAGATCAGGGACACCCCCACAAAACTCACAGGCAGGATCAGGGCGACTAGCGGAGGAGCCTTGGTCCCCAACAAGGCCCAGCGAAAGCCCTCAATCACCCCCACCATGGGGTTGAGGCGGTAGAGGAAGTGCCATTGCTCTGGAATCACCTGGATGGAGTAGACCACAGGCGTGGCATACATCCATCCCTGCAACAGGTATCCCAAAAACGTACTGACATCGCGAAAGCGGACAATCAAAGCCGCAAACCACAGCCCGACACTGAGGGCCGTTGCCGTCGCCAGCAGCAAAAACAGGGGCAAGGTCAGCACCCTAGCCGTGGGGGCAATGCGAAAGATCGCCATCAGCCCGATCAAAATGATCATCGAGGCAAAGAAATTCACCAGACCCGACAGCACCCCGACAATCGGCACCACCAATCGGGGGAAATAGACCTTAGAAATTAAGCCTTGCTGATTCACCAAACTTCTAGAAGCGCCACTGGCTCCTTCTGAGAAGAAATTCCACGGCAACAGAGCGGTGTAAATAAAGATCGGATAGGGCAGGCCATCGGAGGGCAAATTGGCCACCACGCCAAAGATCAGGGTGTAGAGCAACATGGTGATCAGGGGATTGATCACGATCCACAGAGGGCCAAGAGCCATCTGACGATAATTACCCTGAATCTGCCGCCAGAGCAACATATAGATCAAATCCCGATAGTCCCATAATTCTGCTAAGTGCAGCGACCCCCAGCCTCGGGATGGCTCAATCCGCAATAGAGGGGGCGACGTTTTTCCGAGGGGTCTCGGGGGGGAGATGATTGCCGATGTTGCAGGGGATTGACAAACCACTGGCGCAGACTGCTAACAAGGCGTTCCATGGAGGGGGATGAAAGATTCAGAGTTGATTTTAACGCCGATGGGGCTGGGGCAACGGAGGAACTTCCTGGACAAGGAGGACTGCCGACGACGGTGAGTGGGTTCGTAGGCTATAATCCCCTTGCTAAATGGACGCAGAGCCGAAAATTTTCATGAACTCCCTGTGGCAAACCCTAACCCTGGCAACCATACCGCTCCATCAGTGGCGTCGTACCAGTTATTTGTATCATCTGGTTGGTTTGTTGCAGCGCTGGCGTCGCAGTAGTTGGTTGATGCAGTGGGGGGATGAGCTAGGGTTTTGCTTGCTGGCGCTGGTTTTTGGGCTGGCTCCCTTCGTCCCCAATGCCCTGATTGGGCTGCTTTTATTTGCCTGTGGGGGCTACTGGGCGTTGTTAACCCTGTCCGATGAGACGGAGTCCCCAACCATTGCTAACCGCAATGGATTGACGCCGATTCACCTGCTGATCTTGCTCTACTGGGGGATCGCAACCGTGGCAACGGCTGTCTCACCGGTGAAAATGGCTGCCTTTGCGGGTTGGTCAAAGTTAACCCTGTATCTGACGGCCTTTGCCCTGATGGCGCGGATATTGCGATCGCCCCGCTGGCGTTCTTACCTGATCACGGTCTACTTGCACATCTCGCTGATCGTCAGCGTCTACGGTATCCGCCAGTGGATTTTTGGAGCCAATGCCCTGGCAACTTGGGTCGATCCGGAATCTCCCTTAGCGAAAACAACTCGGGTCTATAGTTTTTTGGGGAACCCGAATTTACTGGCGGGGTATCTCTTACCTGCGATCGCTCTCAGTGTGGCGGCAATTTTTGCCTGGCGCGGATGGATGCCAAAGCTGCTGGCAGGGGTGATGGCCGGGATCAATACCGCCTGTCTGGTGCTGACCTTCAGCCGGGGGGGGTGGATTGGCCTCGTGATCTCCATGTTTGTGCTCTTTGTGCTGCTGATGTATTGGTGGAGCATTCGCTGGCCGCAGCCCTGGCGATCGCTGGCCATTCCCACCCTGCTGGGCGGACTGGCCGTGTTTGTGTTCTTGGCCGTGATGCTGGTCGATCCCCTGCGCGATCGCGTCTTCAGCATCTTTGCCGGACGGGGTGACAGCAGCAATAACTTTCGGCTCAATGTCTGGGCAGCGGTGATTGAAATGATCCGCGATCGCCCGATTTTAGGAATTGGCCCTGGGAATACGGCCTTTAATAAAATCTATCCGCTGTTTCAACGCCCCCGGTTTAATGCCCTCAGTGCCTACTGCATTTTGCTAGAAATCTCTGTCGAAACCGGGTTTGTGGGTCTCTGTGCCTTTCTGTGGTTGTTGACGGTAATCTTTAACCAGGGGTGGGTGCAACTGCAACGCTTGCGCCAATTGGGAAGTCGTGAGGGCTTTTGGTTAATGGCGGCGATCGCCACCATGGCCGGGATGCTGGGTCATGGCCTTGTGGATACGGTCTGGTATCGCCCGGAAGTCAGCACCCTCTGGTGGTTGATGGTGGCGATCATTGCCAGCTACTACACCGTACCCCCCCGACCCGAGTCGCTGGCGATGCCAGCTGCGTTGGCAAGCTAGCTCCCCTAACTGCTTGCCGAGTGGGCAGTATGGTTTTAAAGCACGATCACGGTTGACGTTAAGGAGACTTGCCCTGTGAGTACAACTGCCAAATATCATTCCTTACTGGCAAAGCCATTGGAATCCGAATTCCTGCCCCTTGCCAACCCCTTTGAGGATCGATGGGAGGAGTTGTTAGCAAGCATCAGCTATTGCCCCGATGAGAATGAAGAAGCAATGATGATATTTGAAAGGTGCCTGGATCAATGTACGGTCAGTGACTGGGTTGCGAAGCGGTCGGGTAGTATCCGACGGCTGTTTTCAAGTGGGATGCCTCCGTTTGCCAAGGTAACAAACCATCCCCAACCCTATATTGATGTCTGGCACTTGCTCCAAGCAACCCTCGGGGCTACCACCACCCGAACCACACCACTGCCCTGGTGGATGGAATTAGCCTATCCGC
This sequence comes from Neosynechococcus sphagnicola sy1, assembly GCF_000775285.1. NCBI lineage: Bacteria > Bacillati > Cyanobacteriota > Cyanophyceae > Neosynechococcales > Neosynechococcaceae > Neosynechococcus > Neosynechococcus sphagnicola. Next base: position 11,487 of record NZ_JJML01000057.1, read on the forward strand.
CCCAGGATTATTTTGTAGCGCTGACCTCCCCTCCAGCCCTTGATGCCCTTGCGACGACTCTCGTCAAGCTCGATGCGATCGCGGTGGCTGTACCAATCCTGAATGCAATTGAGTGCGAGGACTATGCTGATGACCTAGAGGCCTTGGGACAGTTTTTGATTCAACAAGCTGGGCAGGGCAACTGGATTGTAGCCTGGGAAGCTGGAAGCTGAATGACTAGCGATGGTTGGCATTGGGCTGCTAGAAGCTGATGGTTGATAGACTTCGAGCATTGGGTGATTCACTCAGTGAGCAGGAGGTGAGGATTTCATGGTTCAACTCCAGGCTCTGATTCTAGCGGGGGGGCAAAGTTCCCGCATGGGCGAAGATAAAGCCTTGCTCCCCATCCAGGGGCAACCTTTACTCCAGCGCATTTGCCAGGTCGCCCTCCAATGTACCTCGGAAGTGGCGGTGATCACCCCTTGGCCGAATCGCTATCATGCCATTCTGCCGCCAACCTGTGAAGTCATTCTCGAAACGCCGCTGGTTGCAACCTTCTCTCCCCAGGGGCCGCTGGTCGCCTTGGCTCAAGGACTGGTGCATCTCCAGCGCTGCCAAAGCCCTGCCGATTGGGTGTTGCTCCTGGCCTGTGATTTGCCCAATTTGTCTGCTGCGGCGCTACAGGCATGGGCAGCAACACTGGCAACCACTTCCCCTCCAGCGATCGCCTGTCTACCGAGACAGTACCAGCGCTGGGAACCCCTGTGTGGCTTCTACCGCCCCCACTGCCTCCCGAATTTACAAGCGTTTATTACCCAGGGGGGACGCTCCTTTCAGCGCTGGCTGGCACAGCAACCTGTGGAGGCATTACCCTGGGGTGATGATCAAAGTCCGCTCTCCGAGCATCGCCGCCTCTTATTTAACTGCAACACCCCCGAAGACTGGCAGTTGATCCAGTCCGTAGACCTGACTTGACTCGAGAGAGATTGCTGATTCTGGCTTTGACTACAAAAGGTTGCTGATTCCGGCAAAATCTTGGCAGACCCGTTACAGTGCAGACAGCCCTGCACCCGATGACAGTGATCATGTCTCTCTATGAGCTTGCCCTTACGGCTGTTCTGCCCCCGACTCCCCTCCAACTCAGTCCGGCCACTCTTAGATCCCTGACCAATGGGCTGATTGATCTGTTGGTGAACGAAAATTTAGCCGCCACTCTGTGGGTAAAGCTCCCCAAGGGAGAGGTCTGGCAGGCAGATCTCCAACGCTATTGTGCACGGCAAGATATTCCCCAAACCGTCTATCTATTCCATCAAGATCGAGATCAAGCAATCACTACCCTACAGGGAATTGGAGCCAGGGAAGCCCATTGCTACGGGATTGTGCTCCCCAACGACAGTCTCCTGAAGCGAGAATATTTTCTCTTGGTGCGATCGCCCCAGTTCTCAGCCTTTGTGATTGCCCATCGCCCCCGCTCCATGCAATCTCCTAAACCGGAGGAGCCTTTTAGTCTGAGTCCAGAAACTGGGGAAGATGGGGAACGGAAACAGCCCTTGCTGGTAGTCTCTTCCCTCAACCCCCAGACAGTACAGCAGATCCTAGACCACTTCCAACAGCGGCTTTTAGCGTTGAGTCCTCTGCCAACGGTGATCACGGCTAGGGGAGATACGATCCCCATTGAGGTATTGCTAGGGGGGCAATCCTCCCCGACAACAGACTTTGTAGGTACAACTGCGGTGCTGGATCACCTGTGGGCTACCCAAATCAAACGACAGGAGGAAGTTTGGCATCGAGCAGCTACCTATCGCAGGCAAGCGGAGGCCGCCGAGACGCTCCATCTGCAAAATGAATCCCTGCTAAGTGCCATCCGCCTCAAAGATGAATTTTTGAATAATGTCGGTCAGGAGTTGCGGACCCCCCTGACCAATATGAAGACAGCCTTGACCCTGCTGAGTTCTTCCCATCTCAAGCCAGCGCAACGGCAGCGCTACACGGAACTCCTGCAACAGGAGTGCGATCGCCAAAGTTCTCTGATTACCAGCCTGCTGGATTTAGTCCAACTGCATCAAGTGTCCGATCTGACGACGCTCCAGCCCCTCAACCTGATTGATATTGTGCCAGGTGTGGTCAGTACTTACCAACCCTTGGCTCAAGAAAAAGGAATCATGTTGGCCTATACAATTCCCCCTAATTTGCCAACCGTTGCCTGTCTCAGTCCTTGGCTGAAACAAATTGTGATTAACTTGCTGCATAACTGTATTAAATTTACAGAGAAAGAAGGGCAGGTATGGGTACAGGCCAAACAGCAGGGAGATTATATTCAGTTAGAATTCCGGGACAGTGGCATTGGCATTCCAGGGGCGGAGATTCCTAAAATCTTTGATCGTTTCTATCGCGTCCGCCAGCCCAACGGTGAAGAGCGGGCGGGTTCGGGTCTGGGCTTAACGATTGTGCAGCAAATTCTCTGGCGCTGTGGTGGCTCTGTTTCGGTCAAGAGCAAGTTGGGTGAAGGATCGACGTTTAATGTCTTACTGCCCATCTATCACCCCGTAGGTCTGGAGTAATTTGCTACGTTAAGCAACAACCGTCAACCTCTGAGCAGCCTAGCCATCATGAACCCTCAACCCAGACTTAAAAACGACCTACCTCTCGTCAGAAGCCTACCGTCAAATGTTGGTGCGGGATGGAGAGCAACGGTTTAGCGAGTGGCATACAAAATTCCTGAACTATCAAAAAGCGTTTCTAGAGCAGATGCGACAATTGCGTCCCCATTCCTGAAACCAGGAGAGAGTCAGACATAAGCCGGGTTCTGTTCTGTCAGTTGGGGTCAACCAACAGGGCGGTTATCTATCTGGGACGCCTGTTACCAGTCGCCTCTAGCGGTTTCGATCGCGGAACCGGGAAAAAGACCAACCCAGGTTCCATCAGCCTTGCTCCCAACCGGGGTTTACCGAGCCAGCACCTCTCGATGCTGCTGGTGCGCTCTTACCACACCCTTGCACCCTTACCTGTGAGCCAGAAATAGCTCCATCGGCGGTATGTTTCTGTGGCACTATCCTCACAGTCACCTGCACTGGGCGTTACCCAGCAAGTCTGGTCTTTCGGGAGCCCGGACTTTCCTCAGGTTGGCTATCTGCCACCTGCAACCACCTCGCTGACTCTCTTCCCCAGTTTAATCTGCTGGGGCTTGCGATCGCGGACTAAACCACCTGATAGACAAAATTAAAACTAGCCCAGGCATTCACATCGAGACTATAGGGTTCCTCTGTCCCACTGGGGTTACTCTTAGCATTGCTGGCAACCTCCAGGATCGGGAGCAGGGGCAAGCTGGCTTGGTGCAGATCTTGGCAGGTAGCTTGGGCAATTTCTAAGGGATGTAACAGCGGAGTGCCATGCATCTGGATCTCTCCTTGGGACAGCAATGCGGCGGTGAGGGTGTGGGTCAAAGGCGTGTGACTACAGATTAGTTGAAGCTCTCGCAGTCCCGTGGGGCCGCGGATCACCCAGGCAAGATCTGGGCTCGGTTGGGGGAAGATCAAGGTGGTTCCCGGAGCCACAACCGGTTGATTGAATCGGATCTGACCCTCCGGGAGATCGAGGCCATTTCCACGGGCAACGGAGTAAAGGGCAATAGAACCCGTCAGACTGTTGATGTCAAACAGGAGCAGATAAATCGGGCGATCGCCATAGTTCTGCACCCGATATTGCACATGGCTGCCAACGGGTAAGGTTAATAGCTCCGACATTGAGGTATTAGGAGCACTGACTTTTCCAAGGTTGGCCTTAGGAAGGGGGGCATTGGCGGCCTGGTCGGGCAGCGGCCAAGGAGATCGGAGGGTCGCCTGCTCGACGAGAATCCGGGATTGGGGAGCCACCATCTCTAGGGTGACTTTCACGCCCAGTCGTGAAGAGCTACCGTTGGTCAGAAGCCGCAGGAGCTTAGCTGCTAAAAGGGTTTGCAACTGGGGCACCAAGCGACGGGCTGCCACCTTAATGGCTTCTCCCTTCTCCCCCCAGGGTACTGGGAATGGCTCCCTGTCCCGGAGAGAACAGCCCATAGCCACTTTGAGGCAAGGAAAGATCACTCAAGACCGTACTGGCGATCGCCGTGGCGGGCAAGGCAGCCACTTGGAGTTGGAGCGTCGTTGGATCTTGGCCGCGCCCGAAGCGATAGTCTGCGGGCTGATCGGCACTCACCAAGGACGTGACGTAAGGGATGCTGGCAAAGGCACTCGTGGCATCTACCCGTTCAATCCGCTCTAGGCTGCTGTCCAGGGCGATCGCCAACCCCAGGTGGCGAGGTAGCATCCGCACCGACTCCTGCACCCATTGCCCAACTTGCAACCGGGGAGCATCCCCGGTTCCAGCATTTACCAGCTTGATTCGGGCACTCAACCCCTCCCGCGCCCGAACCTGGGCTTGGAGCAGGGTTAGCGGTACGGGCATTTCCACCGAGTTGTCTCGGGTGACCACGGTCAACAGCGAATTGATCCCGTAACAGTCCACCACGGTCATCGGTAAGCCCGCCAGCCATGCCTGACCAGCTTGACCGTTATCTTCAACACTGGTCACCACACCCTCCGCCCCTGCGGATGCAGACCCTAAATAGTCAGCCAGCAGTAATGGATCTCGGCCCTTGCTCCCAGACAGTTGGGGTTGCTGATCGGTTCCTACCCAAGGGGCAACCGTCGAGATCGTTCGCTGGAAAATAAATTTCAACGTGGTAGCCGGAGTCGTTTGCCAGAGCTGTTGAGTGAGAGCATAGGTAAACACGCCCGCACTGAAGCCATTCCACTCTGCTTCAAAGGCTTTAGCGCCAGCAGGGTTGGGAGCAGTGGCCATTCCTGCCCCCAGTGAATCGGAGACAGTGGCTCCATGGAAAATTACCCCCGGCAGGGGTCTCAACTGCCTTGTACCCATCCCCTGGGTGCGGCCAAGGGGCAATCGCGACACCAATTGTTCTTGAAATCTAATTTCAGCCGCACTGACCCAACCCACGTCAGGCGCTGGATGGGATCTCACCTGGAGATTTCCCTCAGGTAAGGCTCCTGCATAGAGATAACTTGTGTCTAAAACTACGGTGACTAGATCCGTAGGCAGCGATCGCACCCATAGCCCCAGGGTTGATTCCAGTAGCGTATTAGCCTGTAACCCTTCCTCAGTCAACAAGAGACCGTCAATCGGAACTAGGCTATTTTGCCCTCCTTCCGCACTAGGAGCAAGAGCCGGAATAGGAGCATCAAGGCCAGGGACACCGGAACTGCCAGCCCCAGGATTGACCCGTGTACGATTCCCATAGCCACTGAAATGAAAAACTACGACATCACCAGGACGACTTTGGTCGAGCAGGTGGGATAGCAATGCCGATTCAATATTCTGGTGGGTTGCTTGATGATCCGTCAGGGTGAGAATATCACCGGGTTGAAAGCCAAAGCGATGCACCAGTAACTCGCGTTGCAGCTCGACATCCGTGAGACAGCCATTCAGGGCGGAATGAACCGTCTCACCGTGGGCATCCAAAACTCCCGGATACTGATTAATCCCTACTAGCAAGGCTAACTTGCGGGGGTGGGTTGAGCTAAGACTCGTTGGTATCGTTCTCCCCCGATGCCCCAACTTCCTACCCCGAGGGCAGTCAGCGTCAAACCTGTCTGTTGTAAAAAAAACCGCCGCTTCATCATCAGTTAGCAAGTTGCAGTGGTTAAACCGGACGACTCATTTGATGCCACACACCCTGGGGGAGATGTTGAGATCATTTATGCGGTCTCGTTTAGCTCTCATTCATCACGTGCATGGCTCGGGCTAACTCCGATGCAACTTCCGGTCGAGAGAACTCACGGGGGGGGAAGTTCACCACGCCGCAACATCTCACGCACTTTGGTACCAGAGAGGTGAATCCGCTCTTCCGGCAAGCTGGGACTAGTTTTTGTGGTGGCCATGGACTGGGTGCGCGTGCAGTAGAAGGCATGCTCAAATTTCAAGGGTTGGATACCCAAAGCACCGGAGTCAAACTCATCAAAAATGTGCTGAGCATCATAGGTACCGTAGTAATCCCCTACCCCCGCATGATCTCGCCCCACAATAAAATGGGTACAACCATAGTTCTTACGCACCAAGGCATGGAAAATCGCCTCTCGGGGGCCAGCATAGCGCATGGCCGCTGGATTAATGGCCAGAATGACCCGATCTTTCGGGAAGTAGTGCTCCAGCATGACTTCATAGCAGCGCATCCGCACATCTGCTGCGATATCATCTCCCTTGGTGACTCCCACGAGGGGATGCAGAAATAACCCATCGACAATTTCCAGGGCACATTTTTGAATGTATTCATGGGCGCGATGAATCGGGTTTCGGGTTTGAAACCCCACAATGGTTTTCCAGCCTCGCTCCGCAAATAGATCCCGGGCATCCGCTGGGTCGATCTGATAGGCTGGGAACAGCGGATGGGAATCCCGGTGCAACAACCAAATTGGCCCTGCGAGATTGACCGTTCCCTGGTGATAGACCACCTGTACGCCTGGATGCTTGGGATCATTCGTGCGATAGACATTAATCGCCTCATGGGTGGCATCGTAGGTATATTTCTGGGTTAACTCCAGCACCCCCACAAATTGCCCCTGGGGATTGTCTAAGCGGATGAGACTATCAACTTTCAGGGAGGCAGCGAGTTCCGCTGTGACGGGGAGGGTGATCGGCACTGACCAAGGGAGACCATTGACCAAATGCATCTGATCCACCACACTCCGGTAATCAGATTCCTCCATAAAGCCCAACAGGGGACTGTAGCCCCCAATGGCAATCATTTCCAGATCAGATACACTACGCTCACTGAGTTGGAGACGAGGTAACGCCTCAGCCTTCTCAAAAAAAACTTGACGCTGCTCAGACGTGGCAATACGGTTAATTAATTGACCACCGTGGGGGGGCAATGCTATGGGAATAGTGACTCAAGGTAGTGCCTGCTTCCTGCTAACAACTAGAGATCAAGAGCGATGCCAGAGCTACCACGCTGAACGCTATCGAGGCCGATAGCATTGAAATTAAAAAATATTTACCGCCTGATTCAGCGCGCAGGTAGCACCCATCAATACTTCTAGTTTCTGGAGACTAAATCCAGAAACGACTCTAGTCTACCGCAAAGGTAAACTAGGCTGAGTTGGGAAAGCAGGGGTTGTAGGAACTCCTAAGCCATCAGTGGGAAACCGCAACACCCCCCCTGAGCTAGCCCATAGACTGACTCAATGAAGCTCAAAATTCTCAGGGAGTCAATCGCTACATCCCTTAGCAGTAGCTCTCTGAAGCCAGGGGAGGATAATGCTCAACGGGCTTAATTTGATACTTCACCAAGTTTTCTAGTTCGTGCAGCTGATTGATAGCCTCTGCTCCTTCTAGCTTCATCAGCTCTCGGTCGTCCCGCATCTCTGTCCAGGTAATCCCGTAGTCCGATACCAAGAACCGGATGAGATGGTTGTCGCCCAGGCTCACCATAAAAGAGGCACTGTTCATTTGGCCTCCACAGGTATAACAAGAGGCCAGATATCCGCGACGCTCTAACACAATCGCCAATGCCTGAAGATTCATTACCAGATCTTGGACGAATTGACGGTGTTGCTCTGCAAGTCTTAGGAACATAGTTACCTCTTTTCACCACACCTAACGCTAATCTTAAACCTTTTTATTTTCTTTAAGGTTTTCTCAGCGTGAAGTGAGTAACTGAGTGAACAATAAATGGTCATACCCAGTAGGTTACCCAAATAACCTGAGAAATAAACTATGAATCTCCTCTGGGCACCAGCGTAGCTGGCGAAAAAAGAAAATGAAGTATCAGGAACAACATTTAATGACTTCAGGAGTCGCCTGTTGTTCCCTAGGGATTAGCTTCAGCATCGGGGCTGGGAATTCCAGTTCAGTCAGTAGCGGCAGGCCAGGGGGTTGCTAGTTGACCTGCCACCACCCTAATCCTGGGCCGATCAATCGCACCACCGCCCACCAAACGACGAGGAAGCCGATGCCGTACCAGGCTCCCCGCGTACTCCACTTCACAAATTGTTCTGTCTGAGTTTTTGTGATGGGTAGCCAGGGAAGAATCGATGATTCTTTGCCATACTGTTCGCCCAAGAACTCTTTTCGCCGCTTTGATTCACCCATGGCTGAAGCTGCTAAGTCTGAATGAAATGCTGCTGATTTTAACCTCTATGATAACCTCTGCCGGCAACGGATCAAGGCAGGGGTCGTCATACCCGGCGAGGAGTTTCGCTCCAAAGTAACGCTAGACCACTCCCCATCGCTACTTGGCTGCCTCCATGGTTGGGGTAATGCTCTATGGCTGATGCTTGAGGGTCGGGACGTTGCCAGGAGTTACTCTGTCAGGTCGAGATGCCGCTGAATCCGCCGTAAAGATTGGTAAATTTCAGGGAGTCGGTTAAAGATGGCAACACTCTTAAGCCAGAGCTTGTTGGGAATGCCGGGGTATCCCGAAATCACTGCCCCCGGCTCAACATCACTATGAATGCCTGTTTTGGCAGAGGCGATCGCCCCCTTGCCTACCCGTACCTGATTAGAAATGCCCACCTGTCCGGCGAGAATTACCCGATCTCCGACGATGACACCCCCTGCTAAACCCACTTGGGCCGCCAAGGCACAATTCTCTCCAATCTGGCAGCCATGACCAATGTGAACCAGGTTATCGAGTTTGGTTTGGTGAGCAATGCGGGTTCTCCCCACGGCTGGCCGATCAATTGTCGAGTTACAGCCGACTTCTACCCCTGCTTCTAAGACGACATAGCCTGATTGGGGCATCTTGAACCAGCCCTCGGGTATGGGGACAAAGCCAAATCCCTCCGCCCCAATTACAGCACCACTCTGGATCACACAGTCGGCTCCGATGCGAGTCCGTTCATGAATCACACAGTTGGCATGGAGTATCGTGCGATCGCCAATCTGCGCCGCTGGATAGATCACAACATTGGGGTGAATACAAACGTGGGCACCAATCTGTACCCCAGCTGCAATCACCACATGGGCACCAATGGCAACGGCCTCGCCGATTACGGCACTGGGATCAATTACAGCGGTGGAATGAATTCCTGGGATCGGTTGATAGGGCTGGTAAAACTGAGCGATCGCCTGGGCAAAGACCAGCCGAGGATTGACGGCGGTCATCCAGGCAATGCCTCGATCCGTTGCCTGGGTTTGCAGGACTGGGTTGGGGGGCAAAATTAAGGCCGCTGCTGCTGTGGTTTGCACCTGAGCGGCAAACTTTTCCCCTTCGATGTAACTCAGGGTGCCAGGGGTGGCCTCCTCAATGGCGGCCACTCCTAGCAGATCAGGATCAATGGCACTGCTGCACAACAAACTATGGGACTCAACAGCCAGTCTCTGAACCAGTTCGCTAAATTTCATCGGGCGATCGCGCCTACCTTCGCCATTGAGCATCGCTAGTTTAGCAAGTTTAGTCCCTGGCTTCCCTGGGATGATTCGTCCCCATGTTTTCTTGGTTCCAGGTCTGTGTCTCAGTCATGGCGGATCTTTTTCTGTAAGTCCTGCATGATCGGGGGAGGTGAGACGCAGAATAATAGATCTAGTGATTTACCTTGAATAATTCCATGCCAACCGGCGATAACACCAGCCCTGACGTATCGGTTCTCCCTCTGAATACCCCACGACTCCCCTCCCCTCGCACCGCCACGGTTCGTCGCCAAACCGGTGAGACGGAGGTGCAGGTGACCTTGCATCTGGATGGGCAGGGTCAATGTACAGCCCAGACTGGGATTCCGTTTCTAGATCATATGCTGCACCAAATTTCCTCCCACGGATTAATCGATATATCGGTGCAAGCGACGGGAGATTGGGACATTGATGACCACCACACCAATGAGGATGTTGGCATCACCCTGGGGCAGGCTTTGGGGAAAGCCTTGGGCGATCGCGCCGGGATTGTCCGATTTGGGCATTTTGTTGCCCCCCTAGATGAAGCCTTGGTGCAAGTGACCCTCGATTTTTCCGGGCGGCCACACCTGAGCTATGGTCTGGAGATTCCGACCCAACGGGTCGGTACCTACGACACCCAGCTGGTGCGGGAGTTCTTTGTTGCCGTGGTCAACCACAGCCAGATGACCCTGCATATCCGCCAATTGGATGGTATCAACTCCCATCATATTATTGAAGCCACCTTCAAAGCCTTTGCCCGTGCTCTGCGGATGGCCATGGAAATCGACCCTCGCCGTGCCCACACCATTCCCAGTTCCAAAGGGGTTTTGTAGGAGGGCTGGAGCAATCCCAGCGAGTGTTCTCGTCAGGTAGTTGCAGATATTTGCCGATCGTGCCTATCCTGGGAGGCTAGCTCACACGCTATTTCCCAAACTTTTTTGGCGATGGCTAAAGTAGGGGTGAATCCTCCCATACTAATGCAGACCGATCCTGCCATGCCTCTAAAGCCTCACCAGCGCACGAAGTTGGATGATACCGACGATGCGCTGTTTTACCAGTCGCCCCGGTTTGTTACCCATGTCGATGATGGGTTTATTCAGCAACTAACCGACCTGTACCGGGAATACTTGCAACCGGGAATGCGAGTGCTGGATCTGATGAGTAGCTGGGTGTCTCACCTACCGGAGGACCTCACCTTTGCCGATGTGGTGGGTCAGGGGATGAATGGGGAGGAGTTGTCACGCAATCCCCGTTTGGAGCACTATTTTGTCCAAGATTTGAATCAGACTCTCCAACTGCCGTTGGCGGATCAGAGCTTTGATGCGGTCCTCAACAGCGTGTCGGTGCAGTATTTGCAATATCCTGAAGCCATCTTTACGGAAATCCATCGGATTCTCAAACCCGGTGGGGTGGCGATTGTCAGTTTTTCCCACCGGATGTTTTTTCAGAAGGCGATTCAATCCTGGCGGGAGGGTTCAGAAGCTAGTCGGCTCGAGTTGGTCAAGGACTACTTCCAATCAGTGCCGGGGTTTAGCGCCCCCACCGCGATCGCCCGTCCGGCTGCTCCTAGTCTGTTGCCGTGGTTGGGCATCTACAGTGGCGATCCCTTCTATGCTGTGATTGCCCAACGCATGGGAAACAGTTGAGGCATCCCTCAACTGTAAAGGAATGGTTCCAGGCTTGATCCCAGCCCCCTAGCCATCAATCACCGCTAGACTGGCGATCGCTTCAGCACATAGTGTTGCATGGCAATGGCCATTGCTCGCCATCAACCCCCCCCGACTGATTCACATCTCCCTGGCTATATTTCAGGGGACTGCCATCAAAGTGGGTAAACTGCCCCCCCGCTTCCGTCAAGATTAATTCCGGAGCCGCCATATCCCAGTCCTTCGGGGCAGACTTACCGGAGAGGGAAATATAGACATCGGCGCGTTGATCGACAATGGCGGCAATTTTGCAGCCGACACTGCCAACATAGAGCTGATGCTGGCAGGGCAATTCCTGGAGGAGTTGGTTGAACCGTTGATCTCGGTGGGTGCGGCTGACAACCAGGGTCAAATCCTGGGGGCGATCGCGATCAGACACTTGGAGGCGGGTGCGGATGCCCTCGGGGGTGTCTACAAACGCGCCGCCCCCCAACCTAGCAGCATACAATCTCTCTGCTTCCGGACAGGCCACAACCGAGAGAACTGGACGCCCCTGATGGACGAGGGCAATGTGAACGGCATATTCCCCGGTGCGATCAATAAAATCACGGGTGCCATCCAAAGGGTCAACAATCCACACCCAGGGACGGTTCATCCACTCAGAGGTTGGTTGGGTTTTGTAGGTTTCTTCACTCAGGTAGGCAAAGTCTTGGGTGCCTAAGTCTGACTGCAACTGGCTGAGAATGAAGTGGTTGACCGCAATGTCCGCAGCTGTCACCGGGCCATCTTGCTGTTCATCCACCGCCAAATCTCCCCGCTTGGGTTCCCCTCGATAGTAGGAGCGGAGAATATTGGCCGCTTCCCAGCCAATGGGACGGGCGATCGCTAAAATTTCGTCCAAGCGATCGTAAATAGCATCACGACTGGATAGGAGACTGGTCACGTTAGAATTCCTCAAGATTAGATAGGGAGGGGGACTGCACGACGGTAAGCCAGTAGTTACGGCAACTCCAAATCAGTACCGTGCCAACTGCAATATAAACCAGTCCGCGTCATTCAAAACCCACGCCTGCCAGCCACAGTCCCACCCCCAAGGCGATCATGGCCAGCATCAGGGTCATGGTTTTAGTACCGAAGCTCTGCAACACCCTTTTGTAGGGATGGGGGGCATGGCATGACATTACGGCTGGGCACTCAATCCTTAACGTGGCCAGAGAGTGGAACCAGCGACTTCCCCTACCCATGCTCAGAAGTATCGGTTGTTGGCGTAGTAAAGGCTGTAATAGAGGGAGGGATCAACCCGCTCAGTGATTGGAGGATAGAGGACGGCACGATCCAAGGACTGTTCCAACCCATCCTCATCCTCCATCTCCTCTGCGGTCGGCCTATGGGGGGATTGGGGGAAAATAAGGGGGAGAGGCATTGTCAATTGTTGGCACAGACGAGACAACCAAGACGTGGGGGAAGGGATGGTGTTGTGCGTCGTTTCGGTAGACATGATGCTGGCTCCTGAACTTGATGAATTTAGTTTAGAGATGGCATGTGTCAACCCTGGGTCAGTGATTTGACAGCGTGTTGTCACAAGTCTGCTGGTGTTCCGGGAACAGGAGATTGCATCCACTGGCGCGTCCCAAAGAACTGGCAGGAATCGGCAGCAACCCTGGCAGCTGCCGCTAAGGCGGCGATAAAGTCCCTCTGCAAAATGTAATGACAGAACGCACCATGAAAAATATACCCCCGCTCCTAGGGTATCCACAGGGGTGATGGCCGGCACCGCCACGTTGCCATGAGCGCCCCGCTGTTGGTACTGAATGGGTTGTTCCCCATGGGTAATGGCAATGTGGGGAATGCCGAGGGTAGTTAAGTAGGCAAATACGGCACGGGTATCTGCACAGCCGGGAGGCACAAAATCTTCAGAGCAGATGGCATAGTCCACAGCAGCTAGCAACGGTTCACACCCTGGTTTCCAACTACCGCCATCCAGCACCACCGGAATTCCCTGGGCTTTTGCCTGCTGGGCGATCGCCACTCCCACGGCCATTTGATGCCCATCCACCAACACCACATCAACC